>CAVFJE010000066.1:0-3619 GCA_963622845.1 Dialister sp. CAG:486 | reverse complement strand
GGAATGAATGCTAACACCGTACATATGTAATAGATTATCTCTACTTGATTCATGATTTATATATTCTACCATCTACAATTTGAAGTTAGCCAATTCCTCAGATTTTGCGAGCCACTCCTCTTCGTCGCTTTCAAGTCTCTCTTTTGTGTAAGCATGTTCAGTAATTATCGCTGTTGGATCATCTTCTGTCATGTAAAAATCTGATCTCGACATAATATCTAGCAACTCCTCAATTCGAGCTCTATCTTTTTCCATCTCATCTTCAAGCTCTTTGATTCGCGCCTTCAATTCCCTAGTTTCTCTTGAGAGCCTATTTCTAGCTTCTGCTTCCATTCGCTTTTGCTCTTTAGTCTTTGGGGCAGATCCGCGCTCTAGAGTAAAGCTCTTTGAAGAATCATCATTTTTTTGTCGAGGATTTACGTTTTCGAATTTCTTATTTGCATCAATTTGCTTTGCATGAGATAAACTTTGACCATTCAGTGCTTCTTCTTGACCAGATTTGTAGAGATAGTAGTCATAATCGCCATTGTAGATGTTAATTTCACCGTTTTTTACTTCGCAAATTTTATTGGCAACTGATCTTATTAAATGTCTGTCGTGAGTGATAAATAGCACAGAACCAGAAAACGAATTTAGCGCTTGCTCTAAAACATCAACGCTAGCAATGTCGAGATGATTAGTTGGCTCATCGAGACAAAGAAGCGGTTTTGGCTCAACAAGCATCTTAGCAAGTGCAAGTCGGCACTTCTCTCCACCTGAAAGTACAGAGACCTGCTTGTCAACATCGTCACCAACGAAAAGAAATGCACCCAAAAGAGACCGTACTTGCGAAATTGTCCAATTTGGTGCAACTCTATCCAATTCTTGAAAGACGGTAGAACGGGAATCGAGCTCATCGAGTTGGTGTTGCGCGAAATAAGTGTGCTCGACATGAATTCCATATTTAATTGTGCCACCATCTGGCTTCAAAACACCAGCTACCATTTTTAGTAGAGTTGATTTGCCTGCACCGTTGGGACCAACAAGAGCAATTTTGTCGCCTCTCCACATTGTGAAGTCGACTCCCTTGTAAACAAATTTCTCTCCATAAGATTTAGACAAATTTCGCATCTTTACAACTTCATCCCCTGTTCTAGGCGGCTGTACAAATTTAAAATGAACAGCTTTAGGCTCAGAAGGGATGACAATTCTGTTTTTTTCTATTTGCTCAATTTTTCTAAGTCTATCTTGTGCTTGCTTAGCTTTAGTTGCTTTGTAACGAAACTTTCTAACGAAATCTTGCAAATGAGAAAGCTCAGCATCTTGTTTTGCCTTATCTTCTTTGAGTTGCTCAATTCTTTGAGCTCTCTGTTCCAAATACTTTGAATAGTTGCCACTATAAACGTCTGCCTTACCATTTGCGATCTCAACGACACGACTGACCATATTGTCCATAAAAGCTCTATCGTGAGAGACGACGATAACCGACCCATCGTAGTTGCGCAAAAAGCTCTCAAGCCACTTCACAGATTCAAGATCAAGATGATTAGTAGGCTCGTCAAGAAGCAAAAGTTGAGGCGCTCTAACAAGTAATTTTGCTAGCGCAATGCGCATTTGCCAACCACCACTAAACTCCGAGACACTTCGTTTCATATCTTCTTCTTTAAATCCAAGCCCAAACATAACTGAACGGGCTTCAGACTCTATCGTATAACCGCCACATCTTTCATATTCATCTCGAAGATCTCCGCACTTCTTAACTAAAATCTCATTGCTAGGATCTTTTGATAGATCATCTTCGGCACGTGCGAGTTTTTTCTCTAAATCAAGAATAACTTTTTGCGATGATAAAACCTCTTCAAAGATTGGGTTGTCATCCATCTCAATCGCCTCTTGCTCAAGATAACCTACCTCAACACCTTTCGCAAAAATGACTTCTCCACTATCGGCAAACTCTTTGCCACTAATAATATTTAGAAGTGTCGTCTTTCCAGCACCATTGACTCCAACAAGTGCAACTCTATCTCCCGATCTAAGACGAAAAGTTACATCTCTAAACAATTGACCAGAGCCAAAATCTTTTGATATATGTTCTATTTGCAAAACCATAGATCTATATATGGTAGCAAAAAAATACTTGATGAGCAGTCCACCTCAAACTAACGAGCTCCTCCAAAGCCACCGCCCCCACCAAAGCCTCCACCACCACCAACACTAAATCCACCGCCAAAGCCACCGCCAGAAGACCAAGAATTAGCACTACTTGGTAGTGTCTCGAAAATGCTATCGAAATTGGTTTCAAAAGTATACGCGGCTCCTCCCCAATGGTTATTTTGTGCACTTGATGAGTACCACACAAGCCAAGGAACAGTTGTTGTCCTAAAACGATCGTCATCATCCATGAATTGAGGAATGGCAATCTCTAATTGCTCTATTGTTTGTCTAGCAACGCCCAAAATATAAGCATAGACCATGAATTTTCCCCATACGTTTATATCTAGAAGAGGACGCTCATCAAGAGCAGAAAAATCTTTTAACCACGACCTTAATGCTTTAGCTTTAGCTTTTGCTTCAGCTCCCTTGCGCGTTGGTCTTTGCATAAATTGGCTCAAAGAAAAGCATATGGTGCAAGAGATGATACATATGAATATAGGCAGAATTAAAAATTCGTACAAGAAGAATAGTGCGAAAGATATAAGCATAAATACTGTCGAGAGTGCAAATAGAAAATATGACAGATTCTTGCCTGGACTTTCAAATAGTTCATGATCTTCAACACAATTATCAATCGTGTAATTCCACATCTCCAATTGAAGAGCGAAATCTCGCGGCTTCTTCTTCGCAAATTCTTCAATATCTCTAAAGTAGAGGTGATCGGCACCTTGTGCAACGACATCGAACAGAATTTCAAGTGTTTTGTTGTCGATATCTGTAAGAGTTTTGTTGAAGTCCGCGACCTTCTCTAGCCTAAAGTCGCTTTTATCCTTCCCTAAAAATACTTTTCTAGACTCTGCTTGCTCAATTGTAATGGCACCAAGATATTGTAGATACATAATAGAGGCTGCAAAAGTTTTCGCTCCGCTTTTACCAATTTTCATCAAGCGAGAAATCTCTATCGGATGAAGGTCTTTGTCTGGATCATCTCTCCAATAATCTTCCCTAAAATTAGGTTTTGGATCTCTGCCTTTTTTTAACCAAAGAACAAACGATGCAATCATGACAATTATTGCAAGTATCGGAGTAGCATAAATAGCAAGTGTCTCAAGAATTCTTGCAATATTGGCCTCGTTTGCTAGTCTATTTTCCTCATCAAGTATTTGCTCTAAGCCATTTCCAGAAAATATGTTTCCTGAGTTAACCCAACTGGTGGGAAATGTGATACGAAGGTCGGCATAGGTCTGCTCTGGCACACTAGCATTGCTAACTTCTATCGTTCCATCTCCTCGATTCAAAATTTTTCCAGCACTTGCGCCGTGCCCCCACGCTCTTACATCTTCGCTATCTATAGTTGCATTTTCTGGAATTGGCAAAGATACACTTACATTAATATCTTCCGATTCCTTTTGCATATCTTCAGAGACGAACTTCCAATTGAGCTCTGCTATATCATCATATTTGTTGATGAGAGAATTAATTGTAT
>CAVFJE010000065.1:0-7740 GCA_963622845.1 Dialister sp. CAG:486 | reverse complement strand
CTTTGCAACCTCTGCGATTGCACGCACAGCATTTGTTGGAATTGCATTGAGTGCAGCAGCAACACTTCGCATTGGATTTGAAATTGTGCCAAGTAGTTTTGCAACAAGTTCCTCTTTGGATGGAAGATCTGCAATTGCTTTAACTGCATCAGCATCTTGAAATGCTCCGTCCATAATGCCGCCCTTGATTTCGAGAGCTTCATTTGCTTTTGCAAACTCTTTGATGGCTTTTGCACTCGCAACAGGATCTTCGCCTGTAAAGATAAATGCTGATGGACCCGCTAAAATCTCATCCATGCTAGCCATCTCAAGATCAGAAAGAGCAATGTGCATCAATGTGTTTTTGTAAACGAACATCTGCGCTTCAGCACTTCTGATATTGCGTCTGAGCTCTTGGATTTGCTTAACTGACAATCCGCGATAATCAACTACCCAAACTGCTCCAGCATCTTCCAATCTCTCTTTAATCTCGCTTAGCTGTTCAATATTACTAGCGTTAGGCATAAACTTTTTTCACCCCCTTCATTTAATCTCGCATCTAAAAAAAGCTTTGCCACAGCTAGGACATTAAAAAAACCCGCTTCTCTTAAAAAATAGCATCTAAGACAAAACGGGTTTTGAACATTTTCATTTATTTGTTTGTTCTTCCACCTCGGCAGGCTGACTAGTCAAGTCAATTAAACTTCTAAAGTACCGGCTGTCTTAAGTAGCAAAACTTCTCTTATTTAGTTTTCAAAAAGCAACTCTGTATTATAACAAACAAAGTTGAAGCAGACCAACAAATTATTATTCTGTCCTAATCGAGTACGCTCTATAAGAGCCATCGGCTTCGGTGTAATCAAACGTAATGTTATCTCCTACCTTGTATTTGATGATATCAAGCATCTTTGGCAATTCAAAATCAAACAATCTGTCGTCGCCTTCTATCATCAAATAAAAGTGCGAGTTTGAATCAATTACCGCTTGAGCAAGTGTCGTAATAGTGCCGCTAACTTCAGTCCTAGCAATAGAATCGTCATTTTGATCAACTATGCCATTTTGAGCGAGAAGTGCTTGATAGCTTTGCTGTGTTTGCGCAACAGTATCCCCTACTGCAACATTTTGATATCTTTGAATGTCAACCATCGCGAATTTTTTCACGAGTCCTGCGCTATCTTTAAGTGCCATGAAATACGTCGGCTGATTTGACACATTGATCAAAATTGGGAAGGTCGCTGAATACCGCAAATTTTGCACTTGTCCTTCTGCTGACGACATCGCTGAGTCTTCAGTCGCACCACTCACACTATAGAAATGCGATTCTTGCGTTCTTTGATTGATTAGCACAAATCCGATGATTGAATTGTCAGACGTTGCAGATGTTACACCAGTGTAGACCCAAACATCGTCATCTTTTGCAATGTAGTTATAGCCGATTGAGCCGTTTGATCCAGGTGTCGTCTTAACAACGCTTTCTTGACCCATAAAAGAGTTCAGCCAGCCCTTGTTATAACGACCATACCAATTGTATTGTTCGATCAACAGATCCGAAGGGTATGCTCTGTCAACCCAAGAAGGAACATCCTCGATAGCTAAATCTTGACACTCCCCTGTCGTTGCGTCACAGATTACAACGCGCGAAATTGTGTATCCTCCAAAAAGTCCGATAGTATACTTCCTTACAGGGCAAATCCAATAAGCATGACCATCTTCATCAATCTCAAATGACTTGTCATCAAAAATATATGTAGGGTATTTGAGCTGCACGTGACGATCAATATTGCGCTCAAGAGGCTCCGATTGCGAATAATAAATTGGAGAGTCCCCAAGACGAACGATTTTCGCCTCTTGCGTCGTCATATCAACGAGAGAATAAGCAGGAATTCCGCCATCTCTATTGGTGAACCACTTAATAAGGTCAGCATAACCAAGAGGGCTCACTCTTACTGGATGACCTTGATAGTTAATTTGCGAATAGAGGCTTTCAATCTCGAATTGCGAGACGTACTCACTGATTGTACCCATCTCTCTGTTGCCGAGAAGCTCTGCAGAATCTCTGTCAATTACAGGAATCTGACTGTAGTCGACTTCTTTGATATCTTCCTTAAACTCGAGCGTATCTGTCTTTAGAACATTCGAGTATTTTTCTGCATTACCTGGAAAGATTGCATTTGACATCAAAAGACCTAGAGCATAAACAACAACTATAGCAATTGGAATTATTGTTAGTTTTTTATATTTACTCTCTCGTGATGGCGAAGGCTCAACGCTCGCACTGCCAATCTTATAAAGTTGTCTTTTGCTGGTGAAATACAAGAAAAGAGGAAGTGCCACAAGAATGATAATTGTCATCCACACTTGCTCGCTGTGAATAGAAATCGCTGGATGCCACCACCAATAAGAAACAGCTAGGATTAATGCAATTGCAATTACAAGAGCACCCTTGCCTTTGCCAGTCTTAGGGCCAGAAAAAGAGACGTTTATAGTTTTTGACTGTCCCCTTCCACCTTGTCCACCACCCCTTGTGTCTTGACTTGAAAAAGAGTCATCTTGAGTTGGAAAGCCGTACTCGGCAGCACCAGCCTTTTTAAGTTCTTCAACTAGTCTTTGAAAACCTGAATTAATATTTGCCATGATCTATAACTTCTATCCCTTCTTTTTGGACGACTTTTTCTTCGGTTTGCAATTGTCAATAATTGCAATAGCTTTATTTTGCAAATTGCCGCTAGCAGTTTGCGAATCGAATTCAAAAAGCTCAACAAGCCCTTCTTTTACTTTATTGCTAATTTTGCCTTCACTAAAATCAAGCAAAGAGATAAGCATATCGTTGAACTCAACGTCGCCATGATAGCATTGAACTGCTTCATCGATTAGTGGCCAAACCTTTTCAGACGATTTAGTAGAACACTTGCCAAATTTACACAAAAAATCAAAAGAAGCAAATCTCAAAATTCCGCTGTGTTCGTCAAAAAGCCCACTTTCTGCTTGCTCAATCACTTTGTTGCACTCTTTTTGATGCGTGTCAGCAAAACGAGTCAAAATATTCAAGCACTCCCAGCGAGTTTGCCTCTCAGGTCTATTTAGAGCGTCCAAAACATCTTTAAGATAAGGCTCAATTGATTCAGGTTTTTGAGCTGAAATTGCATTTAACACACTAGCAGCTACTTGACGCTCTGAGCGTACGTCACAAGAGAGCGACTTTACATATTGCTCAATCAACTCATCGTTTGAGAGAGCATCTTTAGTCAATCCTTCTATATCTGCCTTTTCAGGCAACTTCTTTGATCTAGCCATAATTTATCGTTTGATTTCCTTGTACTATTAACTTAAGCTGTCTTATATTTAAGAGATTTTTCATACACAATTATTTTATCAAAAATAGTTCCAATTACTCCCAACGAAGCCAAAGCCACAAACAAACTGGCCGAATTAACGTGTACTAATTGGCATATATAAAAAATCCCGAGAGACTTAGATTTGATAAGTCTCTCGGGGAAATCTAGACTTGTTCTATTTTTAAGCCCTAGTTTTTAGAAATTAAAGTGCAAATGAAATGACAACACCTGCAAGTTCATTAGGAGCCTTAGTAGGAAGTCCATGATTGTAAATTTGACCATTGCTCATGACAATTGTTTGAGCAGTGTTCGTCTTTCTATCTGGGGTTCTTGTCCAATAGCTAGAATCTGAGTCTGTTGAACCAAGTGGGGCGTTTCCTGCGCGTGTCTTAAATGCAAGTGCAGGGCATGCTTTAGACATAATTAGATCCTCACCTTTAATCTTGTCCTTAAACCATGCATATTGACTGCCCTCGTATTGAGCTGTCGAATCAGATGAAGGGATCATTTCATAAATCGAAGTGAGCCAGAACTTATCTTTAGTAGATGTAGTTGCAGATGAGCTCTCTCCTGATCCACCCACGAAACACTTCTTCTCAATCTCTTTGAACTCTTCAGCGAAAGTCTCATATTTTGCAGCAAATTCTGCGATCTTAGCTCTCAAAGGACTCTCTGCCCATCCATTAGTGGTTGTTGTTGTGTCACTAATGTTGTAAGCTGTTGGAATTAGGTGTGTCATTTGGAATGTAAGAACAGAACCGTCACCGTCGTGGTCGCCTACATGAATGATTCTAAACTCGAGATATTTATTTTCTTCTTGTTCTTTGTTGCTGGAATCTGTAGTTGAGCCAACCCAATAAGTGTAGAGATGGAAGTTGTCTTTGTTCATGAAATCAGTATACTCTGCGAGAACTTTATTATATTCAGTCTCATTAGCTTCCTTGCCTGCCCTAAGGACAGCAACATCAGCATTTAGTTCATCAGCAGTTTTCTTGATGTTATCCAAAATTTTTGAAGCGTCGTACTCAGAATTTTCCTTACCAGCAGTATCGGTGGTATTGCCAGTTGTAATCTTGCTTGCAGGGCCGATCCAAACTTCTTTGCCCTTCCATTTTGCATAAAGCTTTAGAGTTGCACCGTCTTCAAGAGCTGGAATTGTATCAACATCAAAATTCCACTCGTTTGTGTTGCTGTCTTCCTCAAAGCCGTCCTTCATCCACTTTTCAAGCAAAAGACCTCTAGCTTTAATAGCAACTGCTTGATCTCCCTTAGTTGGGTCGCTCAATTTTGTTCCATAAAGAGCTGTTACTGTGTGAGCTGTCTTTTCAGCTTCAAGCTTGCCACTCTCGTCATATTTTGTGACGTAGGTTACCGTTATTTTATTTCTTGCAAAGTAAACATTGATGACAGTCTTTCCGTCTGCAGTGACTTGTTTAGTCTCAGTTTTTTCAGTGTCGATGTGATAACCTTGGTAGGCATTTGCCCAAGGGCTCGTGTCAGTGTTTTTGCCAACCTCGCCTACAGCAACTTTAGTTTGGTCGATAGTTGTGTCGTATGTGCCATCTTCTTTCATAACATAGAAGTTAGCAGTGTAGCGATTGTTCGCATTCTTTGTCCACTTTGCATAGAGTGTTGTATCAGCAGCAGGCATTCTAAATTTAGCAGTGTCTATCTTGTTAGTTCTCTCTGCATCTGTATACCAGCCCTCTAGAATGTACAAGTCGCTGTAAGGCTCAGTAACATCACTCAACGACGTTCCAAAACGCTTTGAAGCATTATCTTGTGGCCATCCAGTCAGTGATGATAGCTCACTCTCTTCAATATCTCCCTTGTCGAACTTGAGAGCATAAGCTTTGCGCTTTAGATACACCTTAGCAACCGCATTGCCATCAGCTGTAATTGTGGTATTTACAACACCCTTAGTTGCGTCTAGCTCATAACCAGCATCGTGCTCAATGCTTTCAGCCTTTGTTTGCTCGCCTGTTGTGCCAAAAGCCTCAACAGTCTTGCTTGGGGTGTCGCTATATTGACCTTCTGTCTCTCCCTCTTGATAGAGCTCAACTTTGTAAGCAACTGTACCTGCTTGGAATTTAGCATAGATGGTAGTATCTTGGGTAATAGCCGTATTGTCAAAGTCGAAGAGTGTCTCTCCATCAGCACTAGTAACCCAACCCTTGAAATGATATCCTTGCTTTTCAGGTTCGCTTGCAGGCTTAGTAGCCTTTTTGTTTTCATAAACTTTTTGTTTGTCTATTGTGCTTCCATTTTGTGTATCAAATACAACATTGTAGTAAGCAAATGTCACACTACCTGAAGTAGCTTGCTTTGATCCTCTCCCAGTTGTTTGACCTGCGTCAAATACAGTTACCTTTTTACTGCCAACAGATGTTGCGTCCTCATAAGTTAGCTCAACTTTAACTGTCTTTTCGCTAGCTTCTGCAGGAAGTTGAACGCTCACATTTCCGCTCTCGTCAACTTTAACGACTGCATCACTTAAAACAACTAGTGTAGAGGTGTCAGCAGAGTCATCTGCGTTGTAACTAACTACAGCCTTAAGGTTTTTGTTTGTAGTAGGATCAACAATAACTAATTGACCATTGCCATCAGTTGAATTTTTTGCCTCATATTGTGCATAGAGAGTTACACCACCAACAGGCATTGTGTAGAGCGTATTTGCGAAGTCAACTGTGTATACTCCAGCCTTGTCAAATGACCAATTCTTTAGTGCTTGACCATCTTTTGTAGGCGAAGTTGTAGGTGCTGTTAGCTTGTCTCCATACTTAACACCTGTGATTTCGCTAACTGCACTTCCACCTTGAGTGTCAAATGAAATTGAGTATGTCTCTCTTGTGTAATTGATATCAAGTGTTGTTGAATTGTCTGCACTAACAGTTGCACTTGGAATTGTGCCAGCCTTAAATCCTGGAATTGTAAGCGCTGTAGCCTCTGTGGCAGCATTAGCAGTACCAGCTATTACAGAGCTAGCATAAAGCGTTGAGGTGCCATCTAGATTTTCAAGATTGTGCTTGACTGTATAGAAGTTGTTATCAAAACTCCATGCTGTGCCTAAAACACCATTGAAGTTGCCATTTGGCTCGTTCTTGTCACGCTCTAGTGCCCAGCCGTGTTGCTCTAGACCTTCCCACTCTGACTTGCTTGAAGTGTAGTGGTGAGCAGAGCCCAAAGCCTCGTTGTAGCATGTGTAAATTGCTACAGTACCATCGCTGCCAAATGAATTGTCAGCACCATCGCTTGTCCATCCATGTTGAGAGATCAATGTATTCATCTCTGTCTCGTTAGATGTGTAATAGTGCGATGAGTGACCCATAGCACCAAGTGCCGCATTGTAGAGACGCTGAACTGTTGTAGTTGAGCTATAAGGAGCTAGCCAATTGACGCCTTCTCCAATCCAATAATCCTCATCGTTTTTGCCCTTAGCTACAAAGTTGTCATACTCTGTCTTGTTTGTAGAGAAAAGATGCTCTGATGTAATCATGTTATACATACGATACACTGGGCTAACTCTCATGTATTCTACATTGACTGTTAACCCATCAATCGCTGCTCCAAGATCAACAAGATGCTCTTGTGTGAGATATGACTTGAGAGTATCATATTCTGCAATTGCACCGTCAGAGCTCATGCGTCTTTTGTATTCGCTATTCAAAGTTTGAAAATTAGCGTTAGAAATTAGATCTGTAACAGTCTTTGTAACAGTTCCATATTTCACAGAAACAGGGATGATAAAGTCGTTGCCAGTTGCAACACCTTGCCACTTCAAAACAACAGTTTCTCCAGCTGAGTAAAGAGCATCGCCTGAAGAGTTAACCGTTCTATCTAAAGACGCTGCCGTTCCAGTTGTGTATCCTGTCTTTGTTAATTTAACGATAAATTGTGTTGACGTTGTTTCGTTAGCATCTTGGCTGTCTGCAAGCGCAGATTTCAAAGAATTGCTTGACAGAAGATACGCTCCTGACAAAACGAAAAGAGCAACAATTGCAATTACAGACAAATGTTGCCAACGAAACTTGTGATTTTGCTTCATAAAAAACCCCTTCCTTGGAAACTTCATACATTCACCTAAAAGGTGAATTTTGTATATTAACACACATATCGCGTGAGGGGGGGGGCAATTTGAAAATAAATACAAAAATGCTAAATTTTTTAATTATTTCGTGGTGCCCCTGATAGGAATCGAACCTACACACCCGCTTTAGGAGAGCGGTGCTCTATCCATTGAGCTACAGGGGCATTCTAGTTTTGACCAGCATAGCACGACAAAGGTATTATAACAAAAGCGCTTTATTGAAAGAATGTTAAAAAGTACACAAAAAATACATTTATTAGGAGTATAATTTGATTGTCGAGGGGACGACTCCTAGGCTAAATGATTTATTTAGCTGCATCCTTTCTCTTGCATTTCCAC
>CAVFJE010000064.1:0-3470 GCA_963622845.1 Dialister sp. CAG:486 | reverse complement strand
GGCAAAACGAGATTGCTCGTCAAGGGGCAAGCGAATTTCAAATTATGACAACTTCTTTTTACCCGCTTCTAAAGCAAAAAATGCATGAGTCTTGGAAAAAACTGTTTCGGCATCAAGAGGCGTTGTTAGATGGCGACTATAGTTGCGTTAAGGCAGTTCAATGCGGTCTTTGGACTATAAAAAAAGAGTGGCTGGTGGACTAGGTTTATTTATGTGCATTATTATGTTTAAACCTTCGGGGCAAAAAATGCCAAGCACCGATCTTCTTCGCTATTGCTGGGAGGCTAATCCAGATGGCGCCGGCATCATGTTTCAAAGCAGACAACGAGACAATCTCTATGTCGAAAGCGGTCTTATGACTTTCGAAGAGTTGGAAGAGGGCATTGAAAAGATTGATGATATCGAGATGAGAAACGTTGGTATTCATTTTAGAAAAGCCACTTCAGGACCAATAAACAAAGAGATGTGTCACCCATTTTACATCGGCGGGTATGAAAATCGCAATGCAGGTGGAGCAGTTATGCATAATGGAGAGCTCGAAATTTGCCCTAGGTGTAAGGATTCCTCGGATACGGAGACACTTGTTCATGATGTTTTGACGCCGATTTACGAGATTAGCAAAGAAAGTAATTTTTTGAGCAATCCGAAGGTAGATACAATTATTCGCAATAAGAACACGTGCAAGATGTATAGCGATGATTGGCTGTGCAGAGATGGTATTTGGTGGTCAAAAGCAGAGATTAAAAAATACGAATGCCCTGCCCTTGATGTCTAGACTAAATTCTAAAATTTGCCATAATTCTAAACTAGCATTTACCATAACTCTAAAGTAGCAAATACCATAGTTCTAAAGTAGCGAGTACCATAATTCTAAAGTAGACCAGTTCGACTTGTTCCTATGATTTTATTTAATTGCGTAGCTCTGGCGGGGGATACACTCTCGAAGCAAAACAAATTTTTTGCTGCCGATCCTTGCAAGTTTGCCTTCATTTTTGACTTGAATTTAAGTTTGTGAAAGAAAGGAAGCCGGTTGTAGTTCCACAGATATGCTTGAACTCGCAGGTCTGAATAACAATGAAATCTTTGTGCTCTATTTGGATACTTAACTATAAAATCATCAATCGCATCGAATTCATCAAGTATCGCATAGATATTATTAGTCGCCTTAACCGACTTTCCTTGATTGCTGATTCGATAATGCAAGAAAGCCTCTTGTGTGAATACCACTCTATCAGCTGCGAAATAAGACTTGTACACAAAACTTGTATCTTGAAAAGCAGCTCCAGGTGTTTTTAAAAAATTGATATTGTAATTATCAAGAAAATCTTTTCTGTAAATTTTTGACCAAATGCAAGGCGCAGGCAAAAAGACCTCTTGATTATCAAGTGGCGAAAAGACCTTGTCATACTCGAGACCATTCATTACCTCATTAAATCTGTCAAATGTATCAGTCAAGTCAAACCTATTTGAGCCCGCAATATCTGCGTCGTGGGTTTTCGCTAATTTGTAGAGTCTTTCAAACATGTCAGGCTTTGCATAGTCGTCAGCCTCAACAATGCCTATGTATTGCCCGCGTGCCGCTTTAAGACCGACATTCATAGATGCACCATATCCAGAATTGGGCTTGTTGATAATCTTGAATCTGTCATCTGTTTGTGCAAAGTGCTTAAGAATTTCTGGGCTTGCATCACTTGAACCATCGTTGATACAGATAAATTCAATTTCTGGCATTGTTTGAGCAGAAAGGGAATCCAGACATTGAGACAAGTACTTCGCCGAATTATAAATTGGTGTTAGGACCGAAACTTTTATCATTATGTTTGCTCGAAAAATCTCTAATCAAACCAGCAATCTTATCTATTAATAAAATATGCTACTTCTTTGCTCCATGCATTTTTAGCAGTTTTGCCAAATCTTGCTTTTGACCATCGTCTAGATGAAAGTGATTGTGCGCAATGTCGCCTGGAATCTTAAATGGCATTTTATACTTGTCAAAAAGTCTCTCTTTCCAATTCTTTGGCGCAAGATAAAAAGAATTCTCAAACTCTAACTCGATGAGTGGAAAAACTTCTTGTGTTGAATAACTTCCGTTGCCTGGGTAAACTCTTGGCAGATTATCTAGGGCATCTATAATGTGATCTGTTGGCTCTAAAGAAAGTTTGGCATCAGAGAAAAGCTTATCAAGATAAAAATCGAAGTTATCTTTTAGGGCGAATTGCACCTCAATGTCTGTTTCACAATACCCTTGGCTTTCAAGTTTTTCCCAAATCTTCTTCGCCTCTTCTCTGTGCAGAGTTTTGTAGTGCTTCATCAACGCATAAGCTGACTCGTTTTCTCCATGATTTGGAGCGTAATCGTTTACAAATATGTCTAAACAATAAGGCGCGAGATGCCCTTCAGGCAATCTAAACTTAAGCTGAACGCAATGATTTAGAGAATTAGTCTCCGTATGTATATAAATTTCATCAACTACAAAATCTTTTTCACAAACCATGGCAGCTTTTAGCTTCTCAACATCTCTTCTCATCATTGAGACGTCAATGTCGTCATCCCAAGGAATGAAACCTTTATGTCTGATGGCACCCAGCAACGTTCCAAAATCAATCCAATAAGGAATGTCATTTGCTCGACAGACCTCATCAAGTTTTTTCAAAAGAATCAACACTGCTGTTTGCATATCTCTTGTTTCTTGCGATATGCCTAACATTTCGCTCAACATAAGCTTTTCAATTTCGTCACAATTCCCATTTTGCTGAGACGCTCTGTACAATTGTAGTTGCAAAGCATTTCGCGTGGCGAGCAGCTCCTCCAGTAGCAATTCTTGCTGTTCTTGCATCTCTGCCAATGCTCTCCTTAACTTGCGATAGCCAAAGGGTGAATGTGGCAAAGTGCTTTCCCTAAATTCGCGATGCTCGTTCTTTTTGTTACTACTCATTTGTGCTTCTCGATCTGTCTTGTCTCTCACTGCATTAGTCTTTTTGTGTATGCAAAATACTCTTAAGATCTGTCGTGCTAACTTCTTCGGTTCGGGGCAAGTAGAGAACGTTGACATAATCTTTTAAGTACTCAAACTTTTCGCTACCTTCCCAATCTGAACCCATCACAAGCAGATCAATTCTGTGAGTTTTGATATCATCTATTTTTTGATCCCAATCCTTTTCAGGTATAACTTCGTCAACGTATTTGCAAGACTCAAGAATTTCTTTACGCTCGCCGTAAGAGAATATTGCCTGCTTACCTTTAATAGAGTTGAATTCGTCTGTTGACAACCCTACGATCAATTTGTCTCCAAGTTCTTTGGCTCTCTTCAGAATTCTGACATGACCGACGTGAAACAGGTCAAACGTTCCGTATGTTAGTACTCTTATTTCCCGCTTCATAATAAAAGAACTTCTTAGCTGCGCTAATCAATCTCTAGGTACTTCTTCCAAAATTCTTCAGAGTACATATAATCGCGATGAGCTCTATAC
>CAVFJE010000063.1:0-2229 GCA_963622845.1 Dialister sp. CAG:486 | reverse complement strand
GTGGTAGCGATTCGCTTTTAGATCTTTTGAGAGATTACAATTTTAGCGATGATGATATTGCCTATCTTCGTAGCCAAAGAGACATAAAGGGCGAGCAGTTATTTAGCGACGATTTTCTTGAGTATCTTAAAAATCTAGAGCTTCAACTAGACGTCTTTGCGCCAAGAGAAGGAGATCTCGTTTTTCCTTATGAACCATGCATAAGAGTTGAAGGTCCAATGTTGCAATGTCAATTGATAGAGACAATGCTTCTTAATTGCATAAATTTTCAAACGCTCTCTGCAACTAAGGCTGCAAGAATTAAATTGGCTGCAAAAGGCAAAGTCATATCTGAATTTGGTCTTCGCAGAGCGCAAGGAATGGGATCGATGTGGGCAGCTAAGGCATCATATATTGGTGGATTTGATTCAACTAGCAATGTTTTAGCAGGCAAAACATACGGTGTTCCAATTTCTGGCACACATGCACATTCTTGGGTGATGGCACATGACAGCGAGCTCGATGCTTTTAGAAAATATGTCGAAATTTTCCCAGGTAATGCAACACTTCTTATAGATACATATTCGGTCGAGCAAGGACTTGATAATGCCATCATTGTTGCAAAAGAGATGCGAGAGAGGGGAGAGAGCCTTTTTGCAGTGAGAATTGACTCGGGCGACCTTACTTGGCAAAGCAGATATGTCAGAGAAAAGCTCGACGCTTGCGGGCTTAATGATGTCAAGATAATTCTCTCAAACGATCTCGATGAATATAAAATTTCTTCAATTCTAGAAGAGGGTGCGCAAGTCGATGGTTTTGGAGTTGGCACAAAGTTTGTATGTTGTGAAGGTCAACCAAATTTGGGCGGAGTTTTCAAGTTGAATGCATATAAAAAAGATAAGAATGTTTGGATTGATACTATGAAAATTTCTGAACAGCCCCAAAAGACGACTATACCAGGTATTCTCAACGTTGTAAGATTTAAGGATGACTCAGGTTATCTATCGGGAGACATGATTTTTGACGAGAGAGACGAAGAGCTTTCGAGTTGCATCTTAGATCCCCTATCTTCATTTAAGAGAAAAAAATTGAAAGGTAGCAACAAAGACGTTTTGCTGAAGCCTATCATGTTGAGCGGTAAGCGAGCTTTGACCTGGAGCATTGATGATGCGCGAAATAATGCAGAAGTGGCTCTAACGCAGATTGATTATACACATAAACGAAATATCTATCCTCATCTTTATCCTGTTGGAATTGAAGAGGGATTATATAGGAGGAGAGAGAAGATGATTATGGAAGCGAGGTGTTCAAAATAGTTAGAATATTGACAGATTCAGTTAGTGGAATAACGCCAGAACAATCGAAGGAGCTCAATGTTGATGTGGTGTCTCTCTCGGTCATCCACGATGGAATTAGCGAGGTTGAGTCGGAGATGAACTTGGATGATTTCAACAATAACCTTGCCAATTACACAGATGAGTTGCCTACTTCAAGTCAACCTGAAGTTGGCTCATTTATCCAATATTTTGAAAAATGTGCTGAAGCGGGAGACAGTGTAGTTGCTATTTTTATATCTCAAAAACTTAGTGGGACACTTGATGCGGCAATTCAAAGTGTGAAAATTGGAAAAGAGAAATTTTCAGATTTCAAATGCACTATTATTGACAGCTTAGCTTCGTGTGGACCAGAGCTCTTTGCGATATTGAAAGCCGCTCATACTAGAGACAGCGGAGGGACACATGACATAGTTGCTATGCAAGCAACACAAGTAGTAAAAAGAAGTCGTATCATGTTTTTGCCAGATGACTTGAAGTTTTTAGTTTTAGGAGGACGTCTCAATCAACCAGCAGCGTTTGTTGCGAGCAAGCTAAAGATTTTTCCTATCATTTCAACTGTTGATGGCAAAGCAGTTTCAATTCAAAAAATTCGAACTAGAAACAAGTCTATTGATAAGATGTTTTCTATCTTTGAGCAAGACGTCAACGATCATGGTCTCAAAAATGTTCTTGTTCAATATGCTGGTGAGAAAACAGACGCTCTATTTGAGCTAAAGGCTCGAGTTGAAAAGCTAGTTAAGAGAACTGTTGATTTAGTATCGGTTAGCCCAGTAGTCTCGGTTCATGTGGGACCATCTATTGGCATTGCTTATGAATGCTGCGAAGAGATATCGGGAACGATTACTAGCAAATCAACTGAGATTGCTTATAGTTTTTAATTGTGGTTCACAATAAGAGAGAGAGAGAGAGAGAG
>CAVFJE010000062.1:0-8341 GCA_963622845.1 Dialister sp. CAG:486 | reverse complement strand
CCGAAACACTGCTGTGGGCAAGACCAGAAAAAAGTGTACCTCACTACTTTAATTATGAATTGATGAAGAAACTAAACGACAATAAACAGATGAAAGACGTCTGGAGAGGGTTCACTATGACTACTATGTTGATTTTGATAAGGTTGTTAATAATTGCTTAAATTACAAGGCAGAACTGCATTTACTGAATTCACTTTTAGGGTCAAAAACCATTGAAGACGATTTCGTCGCTCTAATTGAAAAGTACCCAGACACACTCAAAGTTGTGCCAATTCTCATTGCTGTCAGGTCGGCTGAAGTGTCAATCTATGAAGTTGGGGAAATTCCTAATTTTAAGTTTGTTTGGGTCACTGACGGTGCTGGCTGGAAAAGTGCGCGAAACAATCTTAAAGAAACCTTTGAAGTTATGGAGACAATTTACAACTTGCATGATCTTGAAGATGGTGCATTTAGGGAACTCTTTGCCTAATCTCACAAATATATTGCTTTGAAATGTCAGGAGACTTTTTCATAAATTCTTAGTATTTATCTACTCCCACTCTATCGTTGCGGGAGGTTTGCTAGTTATGTCGTAGCAAACTCTATTTACGCCTACGACTTCGGCAACTATTCTTGAAGAGATTTTAGTTAGCAACTCATAAGGCAGCTTAGCCCAGTCAGACGTCATGGCATCACTTGATTCTACAGCGCGCAAAATTATTGGTCTTGCATACGTCCTCTCGTCACCCATGACACCCACGGACCTTATGTCAGGCAAAACTGCAAAGTATTGCCATGCGCTATGCTGTGAATTTCTGTCATTTGTTTTTTTGAACAACTCTTCATTATATGCATCGATCTCTTGACGGATAATTTTGTCAGCACATTTCAAGATATCTAGCTTCTCTTGCGTAACATCCCCAATGATGCGAATTGCAAGACCGGGACCTGGGAAAGGTTGTCGATATACAAGCTCACTTGGCAACCCTAAAGACACCCCAAGCTCTCTAACTTCGTCTTTGAAGAAATGATCAAGAGGCTCAATTAAATCAAAGTGTACACCTTCTGGAAAAGGAATAAGGTTGTGGTGACTTTTGATCTTTGAAGATTTCTCGCCACTCTTTCTGCTCCCTGACTCAATTATGTCTGGGTATATTGTTCCTTGAGCTAAGTACTTTATCCCGTCATAGTTTTGGGCAACCTCAAAAAATTCCTTCCAAAATTGAGTACCAATGGCAGATCTTTTCTTCTCAGGGTCTGAAATTCCCTCTAACAATTTAAGGTATCGATCTTCGGCATGTACATGAATAAAATCGCAATCGAATTGCGAGCTAAAAATAGCTTCAACCTCTTCGGGTTCGTCTTTTCTCATAAATCCATGATTGACAAAGACACATATTAGTTTCTTGCCTATTGCTCGAGATAACAGAGCTGCAACAACTGAAGAATCAACTCCTCCCGACAAACCTAAGATAACGCGCGAGTCCCCCACTTGTTCGCAAATGTTAGTTATTAGTGTGTCAGCAAGTGAGTCTATTTGCCATGATTTCTCTAGATTGCAAATGTTAAACAGAAAATTGGACAAAATCTCCTGGCCAAACTCTGTATGTTTTACTTCTGGATGAAATTGCGTCGAGAAAATTTTACGCGTATCATCCTCCATGCTAGCAACTTCGCAAACATCAGTTGTGCTCGTGATAGAGAAACCTTTTGGCACGGCTGTAACTGAATCTCTATGGCTCATCCAGACCTGCTGCGTTTTAGGAGTGTTAGCAAACAATTTGGCATGATCTTTGACAGAAATTGTTGCAGGTCCATATTCTCCAACATCAGAATGTGAGACCTGCCCACCTAAAGTCTTTGCGATGATTTGATGACCATAACAAAAACCTAGAATAGGAAGTTTCAAGTTAAAGATATTGGGATCAATAGATGGAGCACCTTTATCATATACAGAAGCTGGACCTCCGCTTAAAACGATAGCTGAAGGTGCCTTTTCTTTAATTTCTTCAGCAGTTATTGAACAGGGTACAATCTCTGAATAGACGCCAAGATCACGAATTCTTCTCGCGATTAGCTGACCATATTGAGCTCCAAAATCAAGAACAAGAACTTTTTGCATTATAAAAACTCCTAAGAAAAAAAGAATTTAGTCGATTACATACATCGATCTTAGTTTTTCTCTAACTTCACTGTCGACACCAAGAGCACGCTCTAGATACCTTTCAACTGTCCCATAATTATCGTAAATTGCAGTGGTGAAGCTTTTGTAATATTCATCATGAGCAAAGCCATAAGCTTCTGTTGCTTTAGAGAGTGGGCCATTGAAATTTGCGCCATGTGCGAAACGCGTGAATTTATTGGGCACACCTTCAATAAAAATGTTAGTCGCAATGTAGTCTTTGTAGCGAGCTTCCTCGCTAACACCGAGAGCCGCTTCAATTAGCCATGCACAAATTCCAGTTCTGTCTTTGCCTTGTGCACAATGAAATAGCGTAGCTCCACTTTCGGCATCAGCTAGCTCACTAAAAACTTTTGCGAAAGCACGCTTGCCAGTTCTGCCTAATACACATTGTTCATAAATCTCTGCAATGTAATCATAAGGTCTATCAAGATATGATGTTAAGCCTTTCAAACTTGTTGCAGATTTCCCAGAAAGCCCACTTTCATCAGTTAAAAACACAGGTGCATGAATATAACCTACACCTCTCATCAACTTCATTGGGTCTGGCTCTCGCTCTACTTCAACTTCGGTCCTAAGGTCAATCACAAGATCCACATCACGAGAATCCATAAGCATATTAAGGTCGCCTTGAGAAGCGTCCGTTAGCGAGCCACATCTGATCAGTCTTCTCTTAGCAATTACCCCGTCCCTGGTTGGCAAACCACCAAGGTCACGAACATTGTTAATCGTGCCTAAATTCAAATTTCCAAAATTGTTGAATCCAGGTATTTGATCTGGTATCTTGTGTTTGAAATGTCGCTCTCTTGGATTTGGCATAAGAAAACCTACTGTCTTAGACTTGCACCAGTTGCGCCGGTAGTTTTAATAACAACTTTATTATGAGCTTTTTCAACTTCTTGAGCTGTTAGAGTTCTGTCAAGAGCAGAGTAGGTCATCTTAAATGACATAGATTTTTTGCCTTCGCCCAGTGTTTTTTTGTCTCTGTAAATATCAACAAGTCTTAAATCCGTAAGCAGCTTGCCTCCTGCTGAAGTAATCACTTGCATCATTCTCTCTGACGTAACTTCCTCGTCAACAACAAAGTTCTGATCAATCTCTATAGAAGGATAATCCGACAATTCACGATAAGGTTTTGATGGAAGTTGAGTTTTTTGCAAAGCATTAAAGTCAAGCTCAAAAGCGACAACTGAACCATCGATGTCGTACTCAGATAGAAGAGAGGGGTGAATCTCGCCAAGCCATCCCAAAAGTGTGCCACCACTATGAATTTGAGCGATTCTGCCAGGACATAAAAATGGCATCTCACTGCCATCTAGGGCTTTATATCTAACTTTTTGAATGTTTAGAGTGTCAATTATGGTCTCAAGCACACCTTTACCATCGAAAAAGTCATAGTCTCTCTCGTTGCCATACCAAGTCTTTTGATTGACACTGCCCCAAAGAACACCAGCAACCCTCTCGCGCTCCTTTGGCAATTTTCGCTCATCAGTAGTCGTGAAGGTCTCTCCAATTTCAAATAGTGCAGCAGACGCACACCCATGATTTTGATTGAATGCAACACTCTTAATTAACCCAGGAATAATTGATTGTCTCATTACAGCTTGCTGGACATTTAGAGGGTTGATAAGCTCACAGCTCTTAGCTCCCTCCATCTCTAAAGTCTGAAATTTAGCAACTTCATCACGGGACGCAAAAGAATAAGAAAGTGTCTCATCCAAGCCACAAGAGCGCAAAGCAATAGAAATCTTGCGTCTAGTAATATCGTGTTCGGTGAGCTCACCAACGCGATCTTGGCTAGAAGGCAATGTGCTTGGAACTCTATCTTCACCATAAATTCTCAACACTTCTTCATAAAGATCAATCTCTCGAGTGAGGTCGGGTCTAAAAGTAGGACGTTCAACATTGAGAGTATCTCCACCGTCTTCGATTGTGCATCCCAATGCTTTAAGCACGTCAACAATAAATGCTTTATCAATTTCGACACCGACAAATTGAGAAAAACGCCCTAACCTAAAAGTTAGTTTTTCGCTTTCGCTCTTCTTTTTCCAAACATCAACTAAACCAAAGTCGCCATCTTTATTGCTGAGAATTTCACCACCGGCCACATCGGCAATGAGTTTCGCAGCAATACGAGCACGCTTGTCAATTTCATGATCGTCAACACCTCTCTCGTAGCGCATCGACGACTCACTAAATAACTTCAAATTACGAGACGTACGAGACGTAGTTCCTGGGTCAAATGTTGCGACTTCAATCATCACATTAGTAGTATTGTCTGTAATCTCAGAGTTTAGACCGCCCATAACACCAGCTAGACCAACAGGACCGGCAGCTTCAGTAGTAATAAGTGTCATATCGCTCGTGAGGTCTCGCTCTACATTATCAAGAGTTGTGAGCTTTTCACCTTCTTTAGCTCGCCTAACAATAACGCGAGCTTTATCATTGCCAGCTTTCAGCCAATCGAGATCAAATGCATGCATAGGCTGACCATACAAAAACATAATATAGTTGGTGATATCAACAATGTTGTTGATGCTGCGCTGCCCCATTGCTGTAATTTTGTCAACCAACCATGCTGGAGAAGGGCCAACTTTAACACCTTTGATGACTGCTGCTGTATATCTAAGGCAAAGATTTGCGTCTTCAACCTCTACTTCGACTTCATTTTCGATCTCCTCGTCAGTCTTAGAAATCTTGAAGTCTACTAGATCTTCAATCAATGGGTCGCTCCACTTCTCACCATTCATCGCAGCAATTTCTCTAGACAAGCCTCTAATTGAGAGACAATCGGGTCTATTTGGAGTGATTTCTAAATCTAGAACAATGTCAGACTTACCAAGATACTCAGCGAAAGGCATTCCAATTGGCGCATCTTTTGGCAATATCATGATACCATCGTGGTCGCTTCCAAGTCCAAGCTCGCTTTCTGAACAATTCATACCACACGAATTGATCCCTCTAAGTTTGGACTTTTTAATCTTAATATCTCCAGGTAAAACTGCTCCTACCATTGATGTTACGATATGGTCGCCCTCTTCAAAATTTTGTGCTCCACACACAATTTGCAAGGGTTCAGGTCTTCCATCTTCCCCAAGATTATGCTCACCAACGTCAACTTTACAAACCCACATATGATCGGAGTCTGGATGCTTAGTTTTTTCAATGACTTGTGCTGTGACTATGCGATCAAAATTATCACCAAGTTTATTGACGCCTTCAACTCCTGTTCCAGTTAAATCAAGACGATCACAGAGAGCTTGAAGATCGCTCTCCTTCTCAAAAGCAACAGGTGTATATTGATTAATCCATTTTAACGAAGCTAGCATTGTTGTCCTTACATATCTTTTCCGCTCTTATTATTCCTAATCAAACGTGTTTTTTTATAATCTAAAATTGTCGCAAGAAACGCTCGTCGCCTTCAAGCAACATGCGAAGATCGGGCACGTTGTATTTTAAGCACGCAATCCTCTCAACGCCCATTCCAAAAGCAAAGCCACTATATACTTCACTATCGATGCCACTCATCTCAAGCACGTTCGGATCCACCATTCCACAACCTAGAATCTCTAACCAACCTGTGCCCTTACACATGCGACAACCCTCTCCATGACAAATTCCACAAGAAACGTCTGCCTCGCAACTTGGCTCAGTAAATGGAAAATAGTGAGCTCTAAAGCGTGTGCGACGCTCTTCTCCAAAAATTGCCTTACATGCAAATTCTAAAGTGCCTTTCAAATCCCCAAAAGTAATGCCCTTATCAACTACAAGTCCTTCAACTTGGTGGAATTGTGGCAAGTGAGAAGGGTCAGCAACGTCTCTTCTGTAGACTTTGCCAGGCGCAATGATGTAGATAGGCAGCTCTTCTTCTTCCATAGCATGAACTTGAACGCCACTAGTTTGCGTGCGCAATAAAACGTCGGACTCGCCTTTAACACTCGCTTCCTCTCCAGAATTGTCAACGCAATAAAAAGTGTCTTGCATGGAACGAGAAGGATGGTCCGCAGGAGCATTGAGTGCTGTAAAGTTGTAATAGTCAGTCTCAACTTCTCTGCCACGTCTGACTGTATAACCAAGACCTAAAAAAATGTCGGTAACTTCATCGATGATATTTGAAATAAGATGTTGCTTGCCTAAATAAAGATTGCGACCTGGCAAGGTCACATCAATTCCAGAAGAGCTAATCTTCTCTTCCATCTCGGCCTTTTTAAGCAGCGTTTTCTTGTTATTTAGAGCTTCTTCAACTTCACTTCTAACGCTATTTACTAATTTACCTACTTCTGCTCTCTCTTCTTTAGCAACCGATCCCATATTTCGAAGGTAACCCGTAAGCTTACCAGCTTTGCCTAGAACAGAAATACGTACCTCTTCGAGCAACTCAGAACTAGAAGCTTTATCAATATTTGCGAGAACATCTTCGCGCAAAGAATGCAATTCATCACTTATCGCCATAGATACCTAAGGTCTCCTTACATAACGTTTTTTACAGAAAAATAAATTTTGCGAATTAAAAATATTATAGTGCATAATGCACTAATTTCTAGTGCCTCTTGCGTGACTTTCTCGCAACTTTTTTTAAATCTGAAAGTATGTCTTCTTGCGAATTACCTGAGATAGAAGCTTTGGTGGCGACAAGCTCGTCACGAAGACGCGCTGCTTCTTCAAAATCACACGACTTTGAAGCTTCAAACATCTGTTCTTCTAAAGAATCGATGATTGCCATAACTTCTCGACGTGAGAGTTGAGAGAGTTGCTCATTGACTTCTTGAGCTGAGAGTTTAGAGATATCGTCAATATCTTTAGCAATGTCGTTTATTGCCTTCATGATTGTACTCGGTTCAATTCCGTTTTCCACATTAAACTCTTCTTGAGCTTTACGACGGCGCCTTGTCTCTTCAACTGCAGATGTGAGAGAGTCCGTCATCTTATCTGCATACATAATCACATGCCCATTAACGTTTCTAGCTGCTCGACCAATAGTTTGTATGAGAGACCTTTTGTTCCTAAGAAACCCTTCCTTGTCTGCATCAAGAATAGCTACAAGCGAAACTTCGGGCAGATCAAGACCCTCTCGTAAGAGATTAATGCCGACCAAGCAATCAAATTTGCCAAGTCTAAGTTCGCGTAAAATTTCAACTCTCTCTAAAGTTCCAATGTCAGAGTGCATATATCTTGCCTTAATTTCGTTATCAAGAAGATGTTCGGTCAATGCCTCTGCCATCGATTTTGTAAGTGTTGTTACAAGCGTGCGCTCGCCCCTTTGCGCTCGGACTCTAACTTCGTCCATGACATCATCAATTTGAGATTTAGTTGGTCGAATATCTATTGTAGGATCTAAAAGTCCTGTAGGTCTAATAATCTGCTCCACCCTTTTTTGACTAACATTTTCTTCATAATCACCAGGAGTTGCTGAAACATAGACAAATTGTGGCACCTTCATTTCGAATTCGTCAAAACGAAGAGGCCGGTTATCAAGAGCTGAAGGAAGCCTAAAACCATGTTCTACAAGTGTTACTTTTCTAGAACGATCTCCTTCATACATGCCTCTAATTTGCGGAATTGTAACGTGAGACTCATCGATAATGCACAAAAAATCATCTGGAAAGTAATCGATTAACGTGTTAGGCGGCTCACCTGGTGCTCTACCATCTAAATGACGAGAATAATTCTCAATTCCAGAACAAAAACCAATCTCGTCAATCATCTCGATGTCATAAGATGTTCGCATCTCTAAGCGTTGTGCTTCCAATAACTTGTTGTTTTTCTTCAAGTCACCAAGGCGCTCTCTCAATTCATCTTGAATCGTAGAGATCGCGTGATTAATTTTAGGTCGCGCAGTTACATAATGACTAGCTGGCCAAATAGGAGTTTTATCAAGCTCTTTTACAACCTCACCACTCAGCCGATCAACAATTGAGAGCTCTTCAATTTCTTCTCCCCAAAATTCAACATGAATTGGATTGTCATCATAAGGAGGAAAGATGTCAATAGAGTCACCTCTTACCCGAAACGTTCCGCGTGACAACTCGTAGTCGTTTCTGTCATATTGGATTTCTATCAAAGCTCTTATAAGATCGTCTCTGTCATACTCTTGATCTTTGTCCAAAAAGACTGCCATGCCTGCATAATCTTCAGGCGATCCAATTCCATAAATGCAGGATACAGAAGCGACTACTATAC
>CAVFJE010000061.1:0-2068 GCA_963622845.1 Dialister sp. CAG:486 | reverse complement strand
CTTTGAAACACTAACTATGTGCAAGAAGCGATCCTCACTCACGCGCTTCTTAACTTGCGCTTTCATCTCATCAAAAAACTCGTCAGATCTATAATCCATCTCTAAACATCCTGCAAATCTTGCGCCACTGCGTCAGGAACAAAGCCTTCCAAACTCTCACCAAGTTCAATTTTCTCTCTTATTATCGATGACGAAATATCGTATCCAGGGGTAGGCAAAAAATGTATCTTAAAGTTCATCTCTTTAACTCTATCAGGTATATCTACATCTATGCTCCCAGGTCTTGATACACAAATGATATCAGCCATCTTAGCTATTTTAGACGCATTCTTCCATTCGCCCAAACCCTCAAGCAAGTCTGAGCCAACAATAAGATAGAGTTTAGTTTTTATTCCCATCTCTTCAAATTGGTCTCTAAAGTGACAAAGAGTGTTATATGTATAAGAAATCCCGTCACTATCGATCTCAAAAGTTGAGATGCTAAATTGAGGAATGTCTTGAATTGCTTTGCTTAAAAGATCAACTCTCTCTCGAGAAGTGAAGAGAGTCTTTTCTGCACCTTTGAAAGGCGAAATATTGGTTGGAACAAAGATGATTTGGTCTAGTCCATAATTCTCAAGTGCCGCATTTGCACATGAGAGATGACCCAAATGTATAGGGTCAAAACTGCCGCCAAATATTCCTATTGAGAGGAGGTCGCTTGATTGCGAAGAATAAAGGTTGAAAGAAACATCGGCGATCCTTATCTCGTCTCCATTCTTTGCTCCCGCTTCGAACAGGGCATCTTCGATTCCCAACCTCTTAAGACGCATTTGGAAATGATCAACTGCCTCTTCATTTTCCCAATCAGTTTGATAGACGCTCCTTACAATTCTCTTCCCATCAACTCTCCAGCCGTCACCTTCTCGCTCAATAGTAAACTTAGTATCTCTCTCAATTACGTCATAAGTGTATACAGTGTCATATGTTGTTTGCGCTTCTGCCTCCTCTTTGAGAGCTTGTCTATGTTCGTTAACAAAGCGAGACAACACGCTCTTTAGCTCATCAATTCCTTTGTGCTCTACAACAGATGTTTCTATCACAGTTGGACTCAAAAGAGTCCCACCGTCACCTTGAGCTGCAAAATCGCCAGCTACTTGCGACTTCAATTCGTCGAGTGCTTTTATTGCTGCTTCATCATATTGACAAACATCAATTTTATTCGCAACTACAATTCTTTTCTTATTCGCGAGGTCAAAACTATACTTGTCAACTTCTCGATTGATTGTTTGATAGTCACAAATCGGATCTCTTCTCTCCATGCCACCAGAGATGTCTACAACGTGAACAATAATGCTAGCTCGCTCTATGTGTCGCAAGAAATCATGCCCGAGACCCTTACCTTCAGATGCTCCTTCAATTAGACCTGGCACGTCTGCTATGACAAATGAACTTTCATGATAAGTTGCAACTCCCAAATTGGGCACTAGGGTTGTAAAAGGATAATCTGCAATTTTTGGCTTCGCTGCACTCATCACGCTTATCAGCGACGATTTTCCTGCAGAAGGCATGCCAACGAGAGCGCAATCGGCAAGAAGCTTGAGTTCGAGCTCAATTCTATGCTCTTGAGATGGCTCTCCAAGTTCAGCAAAAGCAGGAGCTCTTCGCGTCGATGTTACAAAGTGTGTGTTGCCTAGACCCCCTTTGCCACCAGGTGCAATTACCACTTGCTTACCTTCAGCATCAAGATCAGCAATATTATAGATTGGCTCTCCACTCTCATAATCAAGTTCTCTGACAACAGTACCGACAGGAACGCGCAAGATGACATCTTTTCCATTCTTACCATGCTTGCGACTGCCTTGTCCATGTTGTCCTCGCTCTGCTTTGAAATGATGCTTAAATCGAAAATCGATTAAAGAGGATGCTCGAGTGTCAGCGACTAAAATGACATCGCCGCCATCGCCGCCATCGCCGCCATCTGGACCACCTTTAGGAACATGCGCTTCCCTTCTAAACGACATACATCCGCCACCACCATCGCCGCCTTTAGCATATATGTTCACTTTATCTATAAAAATAAAAATTC
>CAVFJE010000060.1:0-4206 GCA_963622845.1 Dialister sp. CAG:486 | reverse complement strand
TTACTTTCTACAACAGCATCCTCAGCTAAATCGTCTGCAAGTCTCTCTAAAATCG
Organism: Dialister sp. CAG:486; assembly: GCA_963622845.1. Taxonomy (GTDB): domain Bacteria; phylum Actinomycetota; class Coriobacteriia; order Coriobacteriales; family Eggerthellaceae; genus CAVFJE01. Next base: position 4,151 of record CAVFJE010000060.1, on the reverse strand, counting down.
AGATGCCTTGCTCAGGATGAGCCATCTCTCTGCCCCTAAACATGATAGTGATCTTAACTTTGTTTCCATCACTCAAAAATCTAAGCACATGGCGTTTCTTCGTCTCATAATCTCCCACATCAATTTTAGGGCGGAACTTCATCTCCTTAACTTCTATGCGAGTTTGATTCTTCTTCGCTTGCTTAGCTTTAACTGCCTGTTCGTACTTATATTTGCCATAATTCATCACACGGCAAACTGGCGGATCTGCATCTGGCGCAATCTCAACAAGATCGTAACCAGCACGGTCAGCAATTTGCTGAGCTTCTCTCGTGTCATAGACGCCCAATTGATTTCCGTCAAAGTCAATAAGTCGACACTTTAGGCAATCAATCTCTTCATTTAGCCTAGGGTCTGGTTTGGCTGCTATAAAAATCACCTGCTTCCTATAATAAAAAAGGTCTGCCACAAATGTTCAGACCCTCTAAATTCTCTCTGGTGTTTAACTCTTTAATTACCAGTTCAATATCTATTTGTTGCCGTACTCCAAAAATCGGTTGGTGTATGCGGCGGAGCGGTCTGCTCACTTGCGAGTTATTATTTTAGCACAAATTCACATCATTGCGTGTGTGGAAATTTTTTAAATCTTGACAGGCATCAAATGCCATTAAAGGATTTTTACCTTGCATAAACGCCATCTGCTACAATAAAAATTAGGAAAGGGTTAACGTATCTCAGTGTGGTGATGCGTTTATCTACGCAAATAGGAGAAATCGATGCATATAAAAATCAAGGACATGACCGAAGGCATGAAAGTTACAGGCTTTTACTCGTTGCGTGATTTTGCGATTCAAAAGTCAAAGAATGGCAGCAATTATATCAAGGCAGGGATAAGCGACGCATCAGGCTCGGTAATTGCAATGTGTTGGGACACAAAAGGCAATCACAACGTTACACACGAAAACATTGGGGGCATCGTCAAAGTAGCTGGAGTCATGAACTCATATAATGGCTCGCCTCAATTTGTTATTGAACAAATTCGCAATATCACGCAAACTGACCATGATCAATTTGATATGAGCGATCTTGCACCAGTAGCGCCTATCGATGTCAATGCCACCAAAGGCGACGTAGAAGCGTTGATTGAATCCATCACAGATGATGATTATAGGAATTTTGCCAAGACCCTTCTTAGTTCTAACGAAAAGGACTTTATCTCTTATCCTGCAGGGAAATCTGTCCATCACGGGTTTAAGGCAGGTCTTTTGATGCACACTCGCAACATGATGGTCATGGCAGATCTTATCTCGCAAATGTACCCTGGCATTCTTAATAGAGACTTACTTCTTTGCGGTGCTTTGGCGCACGACATGGCAAAGATCGAAGAATTCGATGTTAATGACTTGATGCTTGTCAAAGATTATTCGGCTCAAGGGCAACTCTTGGGTCATCTTTATATAGGTGCACAGAAGGCAGCAAAAATCGCTGAAGATCAAAACTTGCCGCAAGAAAAATCGGAGCTTATTCAACATCTTATTTTGTCTCATCATGGAAGCACTGAGATGGGCTCTCCCGTCTCTCCAAAGTGTGCCGAGGCAGAAGCTTTGCATTTAATCGACATGATGGACTCAAGGATGGAGATTTACGCAGAAGAGTATGAAGATCTAGAAACGGGTGAGTTTAGCCAAAAAGCTAATTGGGCACTATCGCATAGAATTTATAAACCCAACTAATCCATTGTTGAGAGTATCTCGTTTCGCGTTGCAATTTCTTCAGCTGTCGGTTCATAAGGCAAGCCACCATTACTTTCTATAGAAGCTTTTATAAACGCAACATATTCAGGTGCCGAAGTATATTTGATATGCGTAAAATCTTGCTCGAAAAGATACTCTCGAGATGACGAAAACGTCAGCCAATCGATCAAATAGGCGTTATCGTATCTTTCAACTCCCGCGCGTATCGTCTCATTAGTAGAATTTTGCCAATCTCCAGGATGACTAGTGTTAACCCAAAAAACTCTCGCGTCATTGCCAACATGTTGCATTGCTTCGTCAAATTGCTCGGTCGTGATTATTCCATTTGTGCCAACAGCAAAAACGACCACATTGCCTATTAAATTGTATTTTTTATAGTAATCAAATATGCTAATTGCTTGATCTATTCTTCTATTTATTGCACTGTCGAGCTGACCGCCTGGAAATACATTCTTAAACTCATCTTTTGCCATTAAAGACACCGAATCACCAATTAGCAAGACGGAATAAGGTTGATAAACTCTCGCTACTTCACTGTGCTGTTCATAATTTTGCTCACCGCTCTTGCCTTCTGTTGCATTTTTTGCATCTTGAATGACATTGGTTTCGCTTTGCATAGACTCCAATTGAGCTTGCTCTTCAAGTGCGCCAGTTGCTGGAACCACGGCCATTCCTAACAAGCCTACGCAGGCGATTACGCTCAAAGGAGCAACGTAGGCGACTTTCATCCTAACAATTCGCTTTGCCGCTTCGATTGGTGAGCCTAACCTCCTGCTTCCTGCCCTAAATCTCCTATACCAATATTTAAGAGCTCCTTTGCGGATGGGGTTTTCAACAAATTTATATGACAAGGCAGATACGACAATGATTAGAGCTAGAAGCACAAGAATAAGAGGAATAGGTATGTTGTTTGCTAAATTTCTTGGAACAATTAGCAAGATGAGTGGATAGTGCCAAAGATAAATTCCATAAGATCGCTCGCCTAACCAAGTAAAAGGACGCCAAGATAATATGGATGCTAGCCAACTAGAATCCTTGGCGACACTTATAATCACAACGGCACTTAAAAGAGATACAACCAACATTGCGCCTCTATAAACAAATGGCGAGTATCCATCCATAAACATAAGGCATGCAATTAAAGCGATAAAAGAAACGATAGAGGCGATATTCAATTGAGTATCGCTTAAGACTTCAAATTGTGCCCTACCCTTAACCCCTAGTGCACTAGCAGGGAACAGAAACGCAGCTCCAGCACCTATTAGGAGAGAAAATGCACGTGTGTCAGTCCCATAATAAGCTCTTGATGGGTCCGCATCAGGCGAATAGAGAAGTGCCATTAAAAGAACAGATATCGTCGCCAATACAAATATAATTTTCGCGATAGTTAATCTTTTTAAGTGCAATCGTAGTAATAGGAGGATTAAAGGCGGCCAGATGAGATAGAATTGCTCCTCTATTGAAAGCGACCAAAATATTGTTAGTGGCGATGGTGCTCCTTGTGCTTCAAAATACGACATCTCGTGAAATATCTGCCACCAATTGTTGAAAAAGAATAGAGATGGCAAAACGAGAGTTCTTAATTTTGTCAATAACACATGGTTAAACAACGTACACAACGCCGCTGTAGTCAAAATGACAAGAATTATCGCAGGTACAAGGCGTTTCACACGGCGAAGCCAAAATGCACCTAAATTTATTGAGCCCATGCGATCATATTCCTTGATAAGAAGTGAAGTGATAAGATACCCGCTCAACACAAAAAAAATGGTGACCCCCATAAGGCCACCATTTGAAAAAGGTAAATTTAAGTGATAGAAAACTACAGCAAAAACTGCTAAAGTTCGAAGTCCATCCAACGCTGGAATATAAGACTTCTTTACATGCTTTTCAGCCTCCTCCACTTCATTGCCTCACTAAAAAGCAATGTTTAGAGCTTAGACTTTATATCAGCAAAAACAACTTCTGGATCTCTATCGCCATCAATTGTTAAGAGCAAATCACTGCCTTTGTAATAGTCGATCAAAGGTGCGGTTGACTTTGCATATACGTCAAGTCTATTTCTAACAGTAGTTTCATTATCGTCGTCGCGCTGATACATCTCGCCATTACACTCAGGGCACTTGTCTCCATCAGAGGCAGAGCCAATATACCCGCATGCCTTGCAAGTTCTTCTTGAAGTAAGACGACTAACAATAACCTCGGGGTCAACGTCAATCAAAATTGCATGATCAAGAGGTCTACCCAATTCCTTTAGCATCTCATCAAGAGCAACAGCTTGTAACGTAGTCCTTGGAAAGCCATCCAAAATAACACCTTTTTGAGTATCCGGCTCTTGAATTCTCTCTCTCATCATGTCGATGATTAAATCATCTGGAACAAGATCTCCAGCATCCATATAAGACTTAGCTTTAAGCC
>CAVFJE010000059.1:5479-5981 GCA_963622845.1 Dialister sp. CAG:486 | reverse complement strand
GACATGCACCTTGCGCTTAAATCCTTTGGTAAACTTAATTGTGCCATCACATAGAGCAAAAAGGGTATCGTCTTTGCCTCTTCCAACGTTGTCGCCAGGATGAAACTTAGTTCCTCTTTGGCGCACAATGATATTACCAGTCTTTACACTTTGACCGCCAAACATTTTACAACCCAAGCGCTGCGCTCTTGAGTCGCGACCATTTCTAATCGAACCTTGACCTTTCTTATGTGCCATAGCTTACCTGCCTCCTTATCTTTTGCTGTTGTTTCTTTATTCGCTTTTCTCGGTTGAAGACTGATCTTTGACGTCTGTCTTCTCTTCCTTAGGCTTGCTAGTTTTTTTCTTTTCAACTTTAGCCTTTTCACTGCCTACACTTGTAATCATCACGCGTGTAAGAGGCTGTCTATGACCCACTTTTCTTTGGTAGTTCTTTCTTTTCTTAAACTTAAAGACAATAACCTTCTTGTCTTTAAATTGCTCAACTATTTCGCCAACTACC
>CAVFJE010000059.1:2217-5469 GCA_963622845.1 Dialister sp. CAG:486 | reverse complement strand
CTCCAGCAGAGACTCTATATTGCTTTGATCCTGTTCTAATAACTGCGTACATTTTCTATCTTGCCTTTTTTCTTCTCAAAATCTTACAAATCTTCTTTTAAGACGCGAACTTTTATTATACACACTTTAATCTTAAAAGTTCAAAAAAAGTTCTAGTGAGCCTCTGCCCAATTTTTGCCAACGTTAATGTCGACTATAAGCGGTACTTTTAGCGCCACTACATTCTCCATTGTTTTTTTGAGCAAGTCTGCTACCTCTTCAATCTCTGTTTGGGGAACAGACAGGTCTAGCTCATCATGAACTTGAAGAAGAATTTTTGAACTAAGAGAGCGCTCTTTCAATTTTGCATCCAAATCAATCATCGCTTTTTTAATTATGTCTGCAGCACTTCCTTGCATTGGATGATTTTTTGCAATTCTCTCTCCAAAACCACTGATTTGCTTATTCGCATTTTGCAATTCTGGAATTGCTCTCCTGCGACCAAAAAGCGTCTCGGCGTATCCACTCTCGGTTGCACTCATTACAACTTTATCCAAGAAGGTCTTAACTTTTGGATACGATTCATAATATCGATCAATCATTGCCTTCGCCTCGCCATATGAAACGCCGAGGTCTTTAGCGAGAGTAAACGGTTGCTGACCGTACACTATTCCAAAGTTGATTGCTTTAGCTTGCGAGCGCATTTCCCTTTTAACTTCGCTCTCTTCTACACCAAAAATCCTGCTTGCAGTTTGAGCGTGAAGATCTCGACCAGTGCAAAAGGCTTCGATCAAATTCTCATCGCCTGAGAGATGTGCTAGTAGCCTAAGCTCAATCTGTGAATAATCTGCACTCATGAATACGTGGTCAGCCTTCAAAGGCAAAAAAGCTTCTCTTATGTGCTTCCCAAATTCAGTTCTGACTGGTATATTTTGCAAATTAGGATCTGAAGAGGACAATCTGCCTGTTGCAGTCGCTGCTTGATTGTATGTTGTATGAACAAGCCCATCAGATTTTCTAATCGAAGGCAGCGCGTCAATATAAGTGCTCTTCAATTTAGATAGCTCACGATAATTGATCACATACTCGGCAATTGGGTAATCTTCAGCCAAAGAGCTAAGAACTGAAGCGTCGGTAGAATACCCGCTTTTAGTCTTTTTGCTTGATGGCAAAGACATATCTTCAAATAAAACTTTTCCAAGTTGAGCAGGAGAGTCAATTGAAAACTCTTGACCAGCTTGCTCGTATATATTGTCTCTTAAACTTTGAAGTTGCCTTTCGCAAATCTCTCTTAGCTCACCTAACTTGTCAACATCAATTAAAACACCGTTGCGCTCGATTTTCGCAAGTATTGAAACTAGTGGCATCTCAGTTAGTTCAAAAAGATTGACAACATGCTGCCCTTGACTTTCTAGCTCATCTTCAAGTTGATCTCTTGCAACAAGGTTTAAGTATGCATACTTTATCGCTCTAATCTCCACATCATCATCAACGTCGAAGCCTCTGTTATCTATAAGCGAGAAAAACTCTTCTTGGCGCTTAAATGTTAGATGCGAATTTGCCATGTTGCTGGCGATATGTGTATCAAAAATCTTCGATGCTTTAAGCTCTTTACTGTCAACTAAAGTAGGTTCATTGGTGTCATGAGGCCACACCAAATTAAAGAAATCTTTGACGTCATATGCTACTAACGTAGCGTTCTTTATGATGTCTGGCAAAATTACTTTAAGCTCATCAACGCTTAAAGTCGCACTATTTGTGCGATCACTTATACCAACACAGACTTTTGCATCTGGGTTTACTCTTAAGTACTTCTTGGTAGGCACAACAATGGCAAGTCCAATTTCTTTTCCACTTTGAATGCTGTTCTTAATCTCGTCAATATTAGCCGATTTAGGATATTCAATATTTTGTATTGGCACTCCACTCGATTTAACCTTAGAAATTGTAGATTTAAAATTTGCAAGTGGAGATCTGAGACCATATTTAAGAAACGTCTCACTCAAAATTTCTTCATCATAAACGAATGATTTTTGGCTCTCAACATCTAGCTCAAAATCGAGATCAACGTTTATAGTTGCAAGTTTTCTACTTAAGTATCCTTGATCCTTAAATTCAATGAGATTCTCTAATTTCTTGCCTTTGAAATCAGCTAAATTTTCATAGACACCGTCCATAGTTAAATACTTTTCGAGCATGGTAGCGGCGCCTTTTGCCCCAATTGAAGGAACTCCGGGTATGTCATCTGATGAATCACCAACGAATCCAAGATAATCAATGATTTGATTTGGATAAACTCCAAACTTTTCTTTAACACCATCTTCATCTCTAATGATTATTTCTCGATTTTTATCCGAAGTAACTGTGAAGACATGGTCGCAAACTAGTTGATTCATGTCTTTATCGCCAGTGACGATATAGCAATCAAAGCCACATTTCTTAGACCTATTTGCAATCGTGCCTAATACATCGTCACCTTCCCAACCTTCAACTTTAATAATTGGAACACCCATCGCACCAAGGAGCTCTTCAATAATTGGAAATTGCACACGCAAGTTATCGTCCATGTGAGGTCGAGACTCTTTATATTTTGAATAAAGCTCAATTCTCTTCGTTGCAGCTCCACAATCAAAGGCACATACGGTTAGGTCTGGCTCAAGCTCCGAGACATATTTGAAAAACATATTTAAAAACCCGAAGATCGCGTTTGTTGGCGTACCATCGGGTGCAGACATCGGTGCATTGATGGCATGAAATGCTCGGTGCATGAGCGAGTTGCCATCAATTGCACATATTTTTTTAGTCATGATTTAACTTAATTGAGTAATTATTCAGAAACACTCTCTTGCTCTTGAGTGTCTTCGCTTTGAGCAATTTGTTCTTCGCTTTCTTGTGCTTCTTGAACAACTTCAACTTGCTTTGCGACTTCTTGGCTAGCTTCTTCAGCAGCACTCTCCTCTTGAGGCTCAGCCTTTGGTTCACTTTCAGCTTTCTTAGCTGCCTCTTGTGCATACTTAGCAGCACGCTCTTCTTTAGCTTTTGCTTTTTCTGCTCTAGCTTGCGACTTCTTTTCGTCTGCTGCAGCTACTTCTGCGGCACGCTTTGCTTTTCTCTCTTGCTCACGTTGCTTAACAATCTCAGTAGCAACACCAAATCTATCACTAAAGCGCTGTACACGTCCACCAGTGTCAATCAATTTTTGAGTGCCTGTGTAAAATGGATGGCAAACGTTGCAAATGTCAATCTTTAGTTCACTTTTTGTAGCTTTTGTTT
>CAVFJE010000059.1:0-2160 GCA_963622845.1 Dialister sp. CAG:486 | reverse complement strand
GATCACAGTGCAATCAACATAATCTGGATGGATGTCTCTTTTCATTTTTTCTTCTCCTTAAATTTGCTAGGTTTTGCATATATATTTGGTTTCCGACCAACATGCGACGCAATATTATACAACAAATATCAAGCTAATTCTCACTAAAATCGTAATTTTTAAGAATTGAAAAAGGAGTGTTCAAAGCTTCTCTTTCAAAGTGATCGCAATACTGAGTCAAGCCTTCACAATTTTCGCTGCAAACAACTTGCAAAGGAATCTCAAGTGTAATAGCACTTTTTATTAGATCAAACAAGTCAATTGTGCCATCCTCCTCCAGTACCACGCACTCGTCTTCACCAATATCATCTGGAAGCTTTGCGCTGTCTTTCAATTTGCAATATCCCTCAATTGTCCCATTAATATTGAGAGTCGTATCTTCTAGACAAAGTGCGCAAGTGCTACCTAAATCGCAACTTGCCTTGCCAGAAATAAACAAAACTCCACTTCCAGTATTTGAAATATTCACGCTCCATGTGCATTGCGAACAAGGTTTAAATGTAGCTCCTGAAATTGTAAAGTCGTCTAAATTAATTTCGCCTTCGAAATCTTTCGACTCCGAAGGCGTATGCAATTCATTGCTTATTCGAATCTGAACAGATTCCAATTAAGAATACCTTTATTATCTAGGAACAGTTGAAGATTGATTTAGGCGATCTCTAACTCGTCTAACTTGTTGCAAAACATTGTCAAGACTTTGCTCGACATGTCCAAATACTTCATCAGCATAATCTTCAGCACCAGCTCTAGTCTCGCGCTCCATCTCTCTAGCGTCAGCCATAATAGCTTCAGATTGGCTTTGTGCCAAACGAACAATCTCCTGTTCACAAGCAATCGTCATAGCTTGGCTTTTAGCATCTTCTATGATTCTTGTTGCTTCTGCTTCTGCGTCATCTAAAAGAGCTTGGCGCTCTCTGACAATTTGTCTAGCTGTAGCGAATTCAGAGGGAAAAGTGTCTCTGATTTCGTCCATAATCTCGAATGCTGCAGAAATGTCGACCTGTCGCAAGTTGTTCTTCGCAAATACAGGCTTAGAGTCCTCAAGCAAAATGCTTAGGTCCTCAAGACAATCAAGTACGCCAGATTCCTCCATGACACTCCTTTTTATAAATAATGCTATTTAAACACTTTTTAACAATACAAAAAAATATATTATCACATTTTCTTTCTTATTACGCTTAGAGCACGATGCTTTATTCTTATATCGAATTCCTTGCCTTCTATTTTCTCTCCATCCGCCTGTATAGGCAACTCATCATCGTCATCACAATCAACGAGGAGATGAAGCGAGCTAGCACGATAAAACTCAAGCTGCTTAAACTTAGTGTGCTTGCCATTTTTTGCTTTTAGAAAAATTTTGGTTGCCTTAATTGGGGTAAGAGGATCTGTGGCAAGCACAATGTCAAAAATACCGTCATCAACAATTGCTTCAGGGGCGATGTTAAAACCGCCGCCATAGGTAGGACCAATTTGAACCGCAAAAAGGAAAGTATGTTTATTAATCAAATCAACTTTTACACTTTCTGAGTGGATCTTTTTGCCCTGGTAGTCAACTTTGCAACCATCTTCAAGAATAGCTTTCGTAGCTCTACGTTTAAGATGGTGAAGCATTTGATCTATTCCTTCTTCCAAGTATAACCTTGTGCCACTATGACCAGTTTCTACGCGCCTTCTTTCTGTACCAAGCCCAATTGCTGCATCAATTCCAAAAGATAGTGTTTCCAAAAAATACTCATTGTTTACAAGCCCGATATCAGTTTTGAGAGCAGGATAGTTGATGAGTTGACTTACTGCTACTCTATGATCTGTTGACATGCCTAAGCTTCTTGCATAATCGTTTCCATTGCCGACTGGTATTACTCCAAAAACAGGACGGTTCACCTCGTCTATTTTCATCAAGCCTTGTGCAATCGCATGCAAAATGCCGTCTCCACCGAGACCAATTACACTACCAACGCTACTTGGCAAATCCTCAACGGCACGAGATACATCTCTAAAACCCTTAGCAAATGTGAGCGTTATTCTCTCTTCGCCAAACCGTTTAACTAGCATATCCTCAACTTGTAAAGAAACCTCTTTGGCATGCCCCAATTGTGAATCTGGATTGGCAATAATGACTAT
>CAVFJE010000058.1:13715-15308 GCA_963622845.1 Dialister sp. CAG:486 | reverse complement strand
GAATAAATGGGGCATTACATCAGACAAAAGAGTTTCTTTCCATTGCGGCACAGGTTGGGGAGCGAGTGAAACATACTTGTACGCCCGCGCGATGCGCTGGGATGACGTTCACATCTACGACGGTGGCTGGTATGAGTGGTCGAAGCACTCTGATAGCCCACGCAAAGATGCTGGTGTACCATCAGATGCACCTGAGCAACAGCCACAAGAATATTTCGTGGTAAACAAATAGAGAAGAATATTGAAGTTTCCCAACATAAAAAAAAACGGATGGCTCTGTGCCATCCGTTTTTTTTGTAAGGGCTTTTTCGATCCTTTCGCTTTTGCTTTAGACCAAACACTCTCGTTACTAAATACTTAGTGGACATCCCACTCGATGATGTAGCCAGTTACGTTGCTTGCCTCATCAGTTCTAAGATCATTCCACACACCACTTGAGCTCCAGAATAGAGCCTTGTTTTCAGATCCATCACCCCAATAATTATTTGGCTCACCGCTTGCCCAATAGGAATATTCAAATGGATCACCATTGATCCATTGCCAATTCTCTGACCACAAACCTGGTGCTTCAGGGTCTCTATAAAGACCAATCCAATATCCTGAATTTACGCCACTGACGTCTTGAATTAAGAATTCAAGTTCCTCTTGAGAAGTGATACATGCAAGGTAACCGCCTCTAGCCACAGCAGCTGCTTGTGCGTTCTCCCATGTAATTCCCCAATCGTTGACTTTTTCATATTTATGTCCTGTGAGCACATTTTGACCAGCATTGTATGTGATTCTAACTACAGTTGAGTTGTCGCTAGCAATCGTCTTTTGCTCAATTACCTCTGGCGCTGTGTAGCCATTATAAATACCGGCAACAGCTTCCGTTGTCTGCCCTGCTACGCCTGATACATATTGAACATCCTTTACAGCGCCGCCAACATAGTGCTCAACCTTGTAGTAATTTCCTGCAAATGACCAATTTGAACCAGTGATGCAATTGAACACACCACCTGCTGATAGATTATCTGTGCTCAAAGAATTCTTAGCGTCTTCTTTGTCCCAGCCAGCATCTAGACCTCTCCACTCATCCCATGAAGAAGTATAGTGATGAGCAGATAGCAAAGCTTCACTGTAAGCCGTATACACTGGCGTAACACCAGCACTTGTGAACCAATTCACGTCAGGATCCTCAACCCAACCATATTGTGAAGTGAGAAGTTGGACTTCTGCAGCATCGCTAGTGTAGTAATGGCTTGAGCGCAATTGCGCACCTAGACCTGCGTTGTAGAGGCGCTTTACTCTTGTTGCGTCTGCATTGCTAGCCGATTGCAAAGAAGGAGCGAACCAATCGATTCCCTCTCCAATCCAATAATCTAGTCCCTGTTCAAGCTTTGTTACAAAGCCGTCGTATTCAGCCTTTTGCGTTGTGAACAGATGCTCTGAAGTGATCATGTTATACATACGATAAACTGGGCTAACACGTGTGAAAGTTACTGTGACTTCACCACTTGCATTTAGCTTGCCCAAAGAAAAAGAGTGCTTTGAAGTTAGGTACTCTTTGACTTTGTTGAACGTAGTCATAGTTACTTTGTTGCCCATTTTTTT
>CAVFJE010000058.1:13120-13705 GCA_963622845.1 Dialister sp. CAG:486 | reverse complement strand
TGCATTTTGTCAACTTCAAACCATGTTCCAATGCTATAAGAAGAAGTTTCGCCAAACTTTACTTCTGTTGGAATGATGAAGTCGTCGCCATCAGTCGTTCCAGACCATCTCAAAATGACTTCTGAATCTGTAGTGACCTTCTCTTCAATCCATGCCTTTGTATCAGCGGTTGTATCACCCGTTGCAATGACTTTTACGCTGAGCTCTGTAGCACTTGTCTGTGCCGCGCTCTCTGCAACAGCCTTTTGAGCTCCTACAAGAACTAATCCTGCAATTGCCAAGCATATCCCTAAAGCGATTGCAAAACCTTTTTGAATTTTAAAAGTACTACTCATAAAATCCCCCTTTGATTAAACTTTTATTACCAACAATACGAACAGTAACATTCCGTAATTTTAATATAGCACTAAAAGATTGAAAATTTCACATTTTATCTACTAAATTTTGGTCATTTGGTTGAGATTATACACTTTCAGTCTTTATGATGGACAAAAGGAATCTATTGAAAACTAGGTGAAATTCAAAACTTGTGATAATGCTTTTGTATATCTGTAATTCATTAAATCACATCTTCGAGCCGTTTGC
>CAVFJE010000058.1:8591-13110 GCA_963622845.1 Dialister sp. CAG:486 | reverse complement strand
TTATCATAAGTTTATACGATTGCAAAAATTAGAAAAGACTTAAAGGAGCAATGATGCCTGTCATAAATTTCTTTAAAAAGCTGTTCTCTTCATTGAACATGAGTTGGTTAAACGTGGTTTTGTTTGCGGCAGGTGCCGGTATCTACACAGGCATAGTCGCAATAATTCCAGCAACAGAAAATACGTCAATCCGCGATATCGCAATTTCATTTGAGTGGTGGGTTATCTTTGCTTTCATAATCGCTTCTAATTGCAAAAAAAATTGGGAAGCTGCTCTTAAAATATTTGTTTTCTTTGTTATCAGCCAACCTTTAGTCTTTGCTGTTGAAGTTGTCTTTGGGCAGCTCGATGTTGACATGGCACTATACTATTACTTAACGAATTGGGGTCCAAAAACTCTATGCACCTTGCCAGGTGGTTTGGTTGCATTCTATATTAGTAAACAAAACGCACTGGGAGCAATAATATTGGGTCTTGGTTGCGCAATTCAAACGTCATTGGGCTCTTACTATTTTGAGGAAGCTCTTTCAAATTTTCCTAACCACATTCTCTCTTCGATTGTATGCTTCGCCTCTATTTTTATTATGACTTTTGCGATTCAAAAGCAAACGCGGTGGCGTGCCACTAGTCTTGCCGTTGCTTTTCTTGGCACAGGTCTCGTCGGTTTTCTACTTCTTATCTGGTCACACTCAATTGCGTAACTGTCCAGATCTAGAACCTAGAATTCAACTGATATAATTTAATAAGTTAGTTAGAACTAACCCATCAATATAAAAATTCTGCAATTAAATAAATGGGTAGTTTTTTGTCTCTGCAACCATTATGCATTTATATAATCATGATTAAAAAAGGAGATGAGATATGTCATCTGGTACTTTTGCATCTAGAACACTTTCTATGTTTCTTGGAGAATTCATCGGAACATTTATGATGTGTTTTTTCGGAATCGGTGCTGTAGCAAATGCAACACTAGGAGTTTCAGGAGCGTTCGGCGGACCATTTCAAGTGGGCATGGTGTGGGGAATCACTATTGCTATCGCAATCTATGTTACGCGTAACCTATCTTGTGCGCACTTTAACCCTGCTGTCACATTTGCTATGTGCATTTCAAAGAGGATGAGTTGGAAGCTCTTCCCAACTTACATAGTCGCTCAATTCGTCGGCGCAATAGTCGCTGCCGCACTTCTTTGGGCACTATTTGGCGATTCTTGCCTAAGTGCTGCCTCGACAGTTGATTGGGCTTCTATCTGGGCAGAAAGATATCCTAATGGTGTCGGTGCTGCTAGTGCTCTAATTGGATCTCTCGCTGAGGGTGTAGGTGTCTTTGTGCTTGTGTTCGTCATTTTCTCGATGACAGAAAATTGCAACGTTGGAAGACCAACAGATGCTATCTTTCCTCTATTCATAGGATTTACTGTAACAATTATCATTTGTGTCGTTGGACCAATCACTGATGCAGGTCTAAATCCTGCTCGTGACATGGGTCCTCGTCTAATTGCTGCTCTATGCTCTATGAATGATCCTATGAGTGGTGATGTGCTATCAACTCTGTGTGTTTACGTAGTTGGTCCTCTAATTGGAGCTGCTGCTGCCGCACTATTGTGGCTAAAACTCATCGAGCCTAATCACAAGACATGCGATGACGCAAGTGGCGTATGTTGTCTATAATTTTTGTTTAGCTTGGATTTTTTACAAAAGGAGTTAAAAAAAAATGAGCAATGTTCATGAACAAGTAAGTGATTATTACAAGTCTCTAGATTCTAGCGACGACCTTAAAACTGACGTATGCAAATGTGCTAGCTCTCCACGTTATGTTAAACAGATACTTGATGAGCTTCCAAGTGAAATTTGCGATAAGTTCTATGGTTGCGGCTCCCCTATTCCACCTATGCTAGAAGGCATGACAGTTCTAGATTTAGGTTGCGGAACAGGCAGAGACGTCTTTGTATGTTCTAAGCTTGTTGGAGAGTCTGGCAAGGTCATCGGTGTAGATATGACAGATGAACAACTTGCTGTAGGAAACAAACATAAAGACGAGGTCGCTCGTATCTTTGGCTACAAGAACAGTAATGTGGAATTCAAGAAGGGCTACATCGAGGATTTGAAGTCTTTAGGTATAGAGGACGATAGCATTGATGTTGTAATTTCAAATTGCGTTATTAATCTCTCTGACAACAAAGAAGATATATTTAGAGAAATCTGGAGAGTTCTAAAATATGGAGGAGAGCTCTATTTCTCTGATGTTTTTGCAGATAGACGCATGCCAGAAACGCTAGCTAAAGACCCTATTCTTAGAGGCGAGTGCATATCTGGTGCGATGTATATTGAAGATTTTAGAAGGTTGATGAGAAAAGTTGGTTGGGAAGATTTTAGATATGTTTCAACTAGAAAATCTAATATTAACGACCCTGAACTCGCAGCAAAAGTTGAAGATTTCACTTTCTTTAGCAGAACAGTAAGAGCATTTAAGTTGCCTGACAAAATTGAGGATTTATGCGAGCAATATAATCAAGTTGCTACTTATCTTGGAACAATTGAAGGCATGAACCAATTCTTTGATCTCGACGATCACCACAGATTCTTCACTGATGAGCCAATGGATGTTTGTGGCAACAGTTGTGCGATGGTTCAAGACACTAGATATGGCAGAGCTTTCAAAATTGAAGGCGACCGCTCCGTTCATTATGGTCCTTTCCCAGGATGTGGAAATGTTCCTTACAGTGCAGACGATGATGCTTGCAGTGATGATTGTTGCTCAGGAGGATGTTGCTGCTGCTAAGTGCTTGAACAATTATTCCTTTCAACATTGCAATTTGATGGCGAGTTCATATTTTTGAGCTCGTCTTTTTGTTTATATTGAGATTAATGTCGGTTGATTATCAAGAATAGATAAAAGCCACATCTCTATCGCAAGATTTTGATCGAAGCCGCTCTTCATCTTGATCTCAATAATTAGAGCGCTCTTGAGTGCTCTGACCAATTCGGCTTCGCTATATTGACGAGCCCATTGAGAGTGATTTTTGACCCTCCATGATTGAGAAGGAGCAATATTCAACTCTTCGCAAAGTTTTCTCTCAAAATCTCCACCTTCTCTGATAACCACTTTTGCTGCCAAAAGCTCTCTCAATTTATTGCTTGCCATCACTAAAAGACCAAGAGGTGTTGTACCTGTTACTTTAGGCAAGTACTCAAAAACCTTGATCGCATTTCTTGCACAAAGAGCATCGATTAAAACCCAAGGCTTGACCTCGCTTCTCCACTCAACTAAGGAGTTGACCTCCTCGACTGTTATAGGGTCTGAGGTTGTGTGAGAGTTCATAATTTTGTTGATCTCACTTGACAAAGCTACCGTGTCAGCGCCGATTTTATCAACTAAAACTTGAGCTGCGTCATCTCTAATAATTAGACCCTTAGCTTTTGCTTGCGATATGACAAATTTAGCCATCTCCCATTTTTTGGGAGATTGACAATCGATGATAGCTTTAACGTCAATCTTTTGAATAGCCTTAAATAGTCTGGTGTTCTTAGCTAACTTCTCAGCTTCTAGTAGCAAAATAGAGCTTGGAGAGGGGTCTGACAAATACTCCACGAGCACATGCATCGAATCTTTGTCAAGTTTTTCAACATTAGTGACGCAAACAAGTCTCTTCTCAGAGACAAATGGCATAGTAAGACAAGAAGATATAATTTTCTCTCCGCATGAGCAGTCTTGATCACAATCGAATGAGTCCATATTCATTGTAAGATCACCGAGCTCCCCTACTCGCTCTAACATCCTTTTTCGCAAGGTTGACCTCTTCTCGTCGTCATCTCCGAGAAGTAAATATACGCTCAACAATTCTTTTTTTTGATTTGCCAAGACAGACCTCTTAGACAATTATCATATCGTGAGTAAGATTTGTGAAAGACTCAAAGCCACCGTCTCTCAAAACTCCACAATCTTCCAAACGAATACCAAATTTCTCTAATTTGTAAATTCCTGGCTCAATTGTGATCACGTTGCCCGATACTAACTTTGTTTTGCCTCTTGGTGCAAGAATTGGCTTTTCGTGAATGTCTCTGCCAACTCCATGACCTAGACCATGCGGCATATCTTCTCTTCTAAACCCATGTTCTTCCAAAACTGATACAGCAAGCTCATGCATATCTTTGCCAGTTACCCCTGGCACAACATCTCTCGCAACTATCTCGTGAGCCTCTCGCACAGCCTTCCATGCTCGTCTTATCTTCTTCTTTGGCTTTCCCACAAAAACAGTGCGTGTAGTATCTGAGCACATGCCTTTATAAACTACTCCAAAATCAATGACTATAGCATCACCGTGGCTGACAATTCGCGTGCCAGCTTCTGCGTGAATGTTTGAAGCATTAGCACCAGTGCCAACGAGAGTTTCAAAAGAAAAACCTTGAGCTCCGAACTTCTTCATATTTGTCTCAAGAATGTCACGGATTTCAAGTTCGCTCATCCCTGCTTTAATTTTGGGCAAAGTTGCCAAAAAAGCATCATCAGCAATTACTTGTG
>CAVFJE010000058.1:0-8568 GCA_963622845.1 Dialister sp. CAG:486 | reverse complement strand
CCAAAACATATCCCCGTCATTGCGAAGAATTGCCCTAATCGCTTCAATATAAGAGTCCTTACCCTTACCCGATATTTGCATCTCGGCAGCAGGTCTAATAACAGACTTCTTTCTAAAACCTTCTCGATTTTCAATGTCAGAGAGGTGTACCTCAATCACAGGCTGTTTGATGGAGGCAACTGCATCATGCAAAGCATAAGAATAGTGAGTGTGCGCTCCTGGGTTATAGACAATAGCATCTATGTCACTAAAATGAGCGCGTTGAAATCTGTCGATGAGCTCTCCCTCATAATTAGATTGGAAGAACTCAAATTTTGTTTCACTCTCAGCAAAAGTTTCAATGATGTAGGTGTTTATATCATCGAGCGTTTCTCTGCCATAGATATCGGGCTCTCTGATGCCTAAAAAATTCAAATTTGGTCCATTAACAATTAAAATCTTCATCATGCCTCCAATATCTCAAGATGTTTGGACTTCGAAAGTGCACTGATTACACAAGACGTTACTTTTGAGGACGATGCGTTAGTAGTATCGATCGTAACATCTGCAGCTTCTTCATAAAGTGGAAGACGCTCCTTAAATCTCTTAGTCGCAGATTCCATGTCTCGAAAAAGCGGACGCGATGACTTGTCACTAATTCTTTGTGCGCCACTTACGGCATCGCTATAAAGATGAACAACAAAACCATTGCTCTTCATAATTTCAACATTAGCTGGTGTCACGACGATACCGCCACCGCAAGAAATTATTCGAGGTCTGTCGCAAGCAGCAATTTCTTCTAGGGCATCACTCTCAATTTTGCGAAACATATCTTCGCCATACTCATCAAAAATCTCTCTAATCTTAACTCCCACCATTCTCTCAATATAGAAGTCAACATCAACGCTTTCACAACCGCATATACGCGCAATTTTTCGCGACACTGTCGACTTTCCAGCACCCATAAAACCGATCAAAAAAATATTTGTGTTGAGTTTTGCTCGCACGACTACCTTGTATAACTTTTGATACGCTTTAAATAGGATGCAATATTTTCTTTGATATCGCTCATACAATTGCTCCCAAACATCTCACAATAAGCATTGGCCAACACTAGAGCTAGTTCTGCTTCAGCAACAACTCCACAAGCTGGAACAGCACAAACGTCACTGCGCTCGCGTGAAGATTTAGCTATTTCTAGAGTATCAAGATTTACGGTTGATAGAGGATTCATACAAGTCGGAATTGGCTTCATCGCAACCTTCAAAATTAAAGGACAACCATTAGTCATGCCTCCTTCCAATCCTCCACAATTGTTGCTTTTTCTTTTGAATTCACTATCTACCAAAACGATCTCATCGTGAAAGTCAGATCCAAATCTTGTCACACCTTCAAAGCCAGCACCGAACTCTAGACCCTTAATTGCAGGAATCGAATAAATTGATGCTGCAATTTTGGAAGTCAAACGCTCTTTTCCTGAAGAGTAATTGCCCAGACCGGGAACGAGCCCTGTTGCAACAACTCTAATTGTGCCACCAAGGGTCTCACCACGCTCTTTTGCTAAATCAATTTGCTCACACATTTTTTGGGTAATATCGCTGTCAGGACATCTTGTTGCAGAAAATTCAATTGCTCCAAGAACAGAAGCATCAATACTTCCTTCAACTACCTTAAAGATGTCACTATCATCATAAACAACAGTTCCGATTGACGTAACCCAACTGCAAATCTCAACTCCCAGCTCGCCCAAAAACTCTCTTGCGATACCACCAGCTGCAACTCGAGCAGCAGTTTCTCTTGCACTTGAGCGCTCAAGGATATCTCTACAATCATCACTGTCAGTCTTGAGAACTCCAACAAGGTCGCTATGGCCTGGACGAGGAGTTACCTCTCTTGGACAATCGCTTGGACGATTGCCAAAAATGCTCATTTTCTCTGTCCAATTAGACCAATCGCGATTAATTATGTCGATAGAAATTGGAGAGCCAATAGTTTTGCCAAATCTTACACCAGATGTAATGTGAGAACGATCAGTCTCAATTTTTTGCCTGCCACCTCGACCATAACCGCTCTGTCTTCTTCGCATGTCGGACTCAAGGGCGACCTCGTCAAGCTTGACACCTGCAGGCACACCAGTCAATATGACTGTCAATTTCTCCCCATGTGATTCACCAGCAGTTACGTATTCCATAATCAAAAAGCTTCTCTCTTACTCGCATTTAATCTTGAATTTACATATCTACAAAATTCATCTGCAGATACTATTCTTATACACTTATATGTTATCATTACAGCACTTCAAAATAGATTTTAGAAAAAGGATTTGAATTTACATGATCGCAATAGTAAAAAACGAAGCAACAGAAGATCAGCTTAATCATTTAATTGAATGGCTTAAAACTAAAGATATTTCTGTTCATATCTCAAAAGGTACGACAGAGACGATAATCGGTCTTGTTGGCGACACGACTGGGCTTGACCCATTCTTGCTAGAGTCGATGGAGATCGTTAACAAAGTTAGACGCGTCACAGAAAGCTATAAGCTTGCAAATCGTAAATTCCACCCCCAAGATACAGTCATTGATTGTGGTCATGGAGTGAAGCTTGGAGGCGACAATTTCCATGTTATCGCAGGTCCTTGCTCAGTTGAAGGAGACAATCTATTCGAGATCGCAAGGGCAATCAAAAAGTCTGGCGCCACGATGCTTCGCGGAGGAGCGTGGAAGCCTCGCACTTCTCCGTACTCAAATCAAGGCATGGGCGAAGCTGGTCTTAAACTGTTGCGTCAAGCAGCTGATGAGTGCGACATGCCAATCGTCACAGAGATTATGGACGTGCGTGATGTTGAGATCTTTGAGAAATACAACGTTGAAGTCATGCAAATCGGCGCTAGGAATATGCAAAATTTCAACCTATTAAAAGAGGTTGGAAAGTCAAAAATCCCTGTCCTTCTTAAGCGTGGTATGTGTGCTACGATTGACGAGCTTTTGATGGCAGCTGAATATATCATGGCTGGAGGAAACACTTCTGTTGCACTTTGCGAGAGAGGTATTAGAACTTTTGAGACGAAGACAAGAAACACCTTTGATCTCTCTGCTGTTCCAGTACTTAAAGGTCTAACTCACTTGCCTGTAGTCGCAGATCCATCTCATGCTACAGGATACACTAGATACGTTATTCCAATGAGTTTGGCAGCAACTGCCGCTGGCGCTCATGCTCTTGAGATTGAGGTTCACAACGATCCATCTCACGCATGGAGCGACGGTGCACAAGCGCTTACACCTGAGCAATTTGACGATGCGATGAAGCGAATAAACATCGTTCGTCAAGCTGTTACGCTCTAGAGAGAAATCCAACCAATCATGACTGTCGTCGGCGTCGTCGGTTTAGGGCTTATGGGTGGCTCGTTTGCCAAAGCTCTGCACAAAGGCAATGAACAAGTTTTTGCATGGAATAGAAATCGCGAGACCTTGCTCCTTGCCAAGGCAGATTCTGTCGACGAAGAGCTAACTCTTGACAATATCCCGCAGTGCGACCTAATAATTTTAACGACTTATCCTGAGCATTGCATCGAGTGGCTAAGAGAGCATGCACCATTTATCAAAAGCGAGACAATCGTCATAGATGTTGCTGGCATAAAGCGCAAAATTTGTGAAGAGTGCTGGAGCATTGCTGGTGAGCACAATTTCACTTTTGTCGGATGTCATCCGATGGCAGGCACTCAATATAGTGGTTACGCCCATGCCACCTCTGACATGTTCGAAGGTGCTCCTATGATTGTTGTCACTCACCCTCAGCTTAGTGACCTTGAAAGAGTGAAAGTCGTTGACAAAATTCAAAATTATCTCTCGCCTTGCAAATTTGGTTTTTACACTCAAACTACAGCTGAAAATCACGATCGCATAATTGCATACACTTCACAACTTGCTCACGTCATTTCTTCAGCGTATGCAAACAACAAAATTGCTCTTGAGAGAAATGGATTTAGTGCAGGTAGCTGGAAAGATCTAACGCGTGTTGCATGGCTCAATCCTGAGATGTGGGCAGAATTGTTTTTGGAGAATGCTGACAACTTGATGGTTGTGCTTGACAAAACAATAGACAATCTCAATCGTTTCAAGAGTGCGATAATGTGTAAAGACAAACAAGATCTAATTGATATCTTGGCAGAGGGCGCCAAAATTAAACATTTGGCTGAAAATGCAGATAAGGAGTAGTCAAAAGATATGACAAATAATAACCTCGATCAAATTAGAATTGACATTGACGCAACAGATGACCAAATTTTAGATTTATTTTTAAAGAGAATGGATCTCTGTGACAAAGTTGCTACTTTTAAGAAAGAGAACAACCTCCCTGTTCTAGACAAAGGCAGAGAGCGTGCAAAAATTACCTCAGTTCTCGAAAAGGTACCTGAAAACATGGCTGCCTACACTATGTCTCTTTTTAATACTCTATTTGAGGTTTCAAAATCTGACCAAAGTGCAAAAAATAATTCTGAGAGCGACCTTGTTAAAAAGATAGAGACAGCTCTTTCAAAGACAGAGGAAATGATGCCAGAAAAAGCCTTTATAGCATGTCAAGGTATTGAGGGCGCCTTCTCTCAATTGGCAGCTGACAAACTCTTTAAGCACGCAGACATCTCGTTTTTCCCAGATTTTAGATCCGTCTTTAAAGCTGTCAAAGAAGGGTTTTGCTCTTTTGGCGTGATTCCTCTTGAAAATTCGTCCTCCGGCAGTGTCAATGAAGTTTACGATTTGATGAGTGAATTTGACTTCTACATCGCCAAATCAGTCAGAGTAAAAGTTACGCACAACTTACTTGCTAAAAGCAAGACGAAACTTGAAGATATCAAGACTATCTATTCTCATCAACAAGCGATAAACCAATGCTCAAGATTTTTAAGCAAACTTGAAAATGTGAAGGTTGTGCCAGTTGAAAATACGGCAATAGCGGCTGAGAGAGTCATGCAATCAGACGAGTGCTGTGCGGCAATTGCAAGTTCTAGTGCAGCAGACGCTTACAACCTAGATTTCTTGGAGAAATCAATCGAGGATAATAGTGCCAATTACACTCGCTTTGCATGCATATCAAAAGACTTAAAGATATATCCAGGAGCCAGCAGAACTTCACTTTCAATAGTGACTTCCAATGAGCCAGGCTCTCTGTTCAAGGTGATATCGCGCTTTAATACTCTCGAGATTAACATGCTCAAATTAGAGTCGAGACCAATTCCTGATCGCGACTTTGATTATATGTTTTACTTTGATATCGATTGCCCTGTATACGCACCAGAGTTCAAAAGGCTCATCTCCTCACTTGACGATGTCTGCGAAGAATTTAGATATCTTGGCTCATATTCAGAGATTATATAAAATCATGTGGGAATTAGAAAAAGCAACACTCATAACTAACAACGACTACGTCGAGCAAGCTTATCGCGATGTAACCAACGTTAAATTTATTGAAGGTTATAGAGATGTACTAATCGCAGTGCGCGATATGGTTTACGACCGTCACGTCTTGCTAACTCATCCTCAAGCATCATCGCTAAAGCCTAACCAAACGCCATATCGATCCGTATTTGTCTATCCTCAAGGCGATGAAGGCAATATGGACTCGATTATGATGATTGACAAGTGTATTCAAGTATTTGATGAGTGGCAAGAAATTTCTCCATCTCCAGAGAGTTATGAAGAAAAGGTGGAGCACGACTTCAAAATAATCGATAAGTCTGTCATTGACAACATAATAGACCGCTTCACGTAAAAATTTTCTCCTCTACTTAATTTGGTATATAATCCAAAATTGAGGGGGAATAAACCATGAAGAAAAGTGAAAGCAATTATTTTAAGGGTCTTACACGCAAAGACTACATAGTACACGCTTGTCAAGTGCTCGAGAGAACTGGCAAGAGCGACATCACTATTAGAGAACTGAGCGAAGAAATTGGATGTTCGAGCTCTGCACTTTATCGTTATTTCAAAGACAAAGACGAGCTCATGTACTTTGTCAATTTGGGCACTCTAAATGAATATATCAAGCGACTCAACAAAGCTGCAACTCATTGGAAAAACGTTTGGGATTCTTATGTGGGAGTTTGGGATTGCTATTGCAGAGAGGCGTTTATTAACATAAAAGCTTACGATCAATTGTTCTTCAAGAATACCAATGTTGAACTAAATGAATCAATTCATGAATTCTATGAAATATTTCCAGACAATATATCGAAGTCAAACCCAATCTTTCAATCTATGCTCACAAAAGCTGATTTTTTGGGACGTGACTTTACTGTTGCTTTGGAAGCAGTTGCACAAAATGCAATTAGTCTTGAAAAGGCTGAGATTCTTAATAGATCAGTTTGCATGCTCTACAAGGGTTATTTCAAAACTATCAAAGACGATGGGATCGAACAATATGGCGTTGATCCTTGGACAAGAAAGTGCATTTCAGACATTGATATGATCGTTTTTGCACTAGCTGACGACTTGCAAGGTTATAGAGGATACTATAGAGACAACCCGCCTTCTTCAATTTCTTAAACGTATAGACCAGCTAACTAATCTTTAATTTCATGTTATCGCGTTAACATTTTTGTAACCACTTGACGATTATTTTATTATCGTCAGAATTTTTGTGTGTAGCTGGTGTATTATATAGACAGTCAATGCGACAAAAATACTTCAGGTCATTTTTTTTTGATGCAATGTTATCATGATAACATTCAAAAATGAGACAGAGAGGAGGACAAGAACAGCGAGAAATCGTCTCATTTGATAGCGTTGTAGCCAACCAGATCCGCAAGCATCTTTATCGCAAGATATTATTTTTTCTGAAATTTTTATTATTTCTGCAAGAAAAGGAGGTTTAAGTAAATTATGAAACTTGAACTCGGTCAAATTAAGATAGAGGATATCCAATTTGCAGACAAATCGGAAGTCAAAGACCACATCCTTTATGTAAACAAGGCAGAAGTCGAAGCTCTTGTTTTGGAGGACGAGAAATTGGCTTCTTGCAATCTAGAAATTGCACATCCGGGTGAGAAGACGAGAATTACACCTGTCAAAGACGTTTTAGAGCCACGCGTTAAAGTTAGTGGCGATGGCGAAATCTTCCCTGGCATTTTGGGCAAGGTATCCCCTGCCGTTGGTGAAGGCAGAACACATGCACTTAAAGGCATGACTGTCATGACAGTAGGTCGTATCGTCGGATTCCAAGAAGGAGTTATCGACATGAGCGGTCCTGCCGCTGACTATTGTCCATTCTCAAAAACTGTTAACTTGTGTGTTGTCATTGAGCCTAATGGAGAGCTCGAGACTCACGTATATGAAAAAGCTGGTCGAATGGCTGGTCTAAAAGTTGCTAAGTATATCGGCGAGTTAGGTCGCGAAGTTGAGCCAGACGAGATTGAGACATTTGAGACAAAGCCAGTATTTGAGCAGGCTCAAATGTATCCTGATCTTCCAAAAGTTGGATATATTCACATGCTTCAAAGTCAAGGATTGCTTCATGATACATACTATTATGGAGTTGACGCAAAGCAAATAGTCCCTACATTCATGTATCCAACAGAGATTATGGACGGAGCAATTGTATCAGGCAATTGCGTTGCACCTTGTGACAAGGTTACTTCATTTCACCATATGAACAACCCTGTTATTTTTGACTTGTATCGCAACCATCATGGCAAAGATGTAAACTTCATGGGTGTTATTCTTACAAACGAAAACGTCTTTCTAGCTGACAAAGAGCGCCACTCTGACATGGTCGCTAAATTCTGCAAATGGCTAGGCCTAGACGGCGTTCTTATTTCTGAAGAGGGTTATGGAAACCCTGACACTGACCTTATGATGAATTGCCGCAAAGTTGAGAGAGCTGGCACAAAGGTCGCTCTTATTACAGACGAGTTCCCTGGCAAAGATGGCAAGAGTGCTTCACTAGCAGACACTTGCGAAGAAGCTACTGCACTTGCTTCTTGTGGACAAGGCAATGCAACTCTACAATTCCCTGCAATGGACAGAGTCATCGGCATGCAAGACTTCATCGAGTCACAAATCGGCGGTTGGGCAGGATGTATGAATGAAGATGGTTCTTTCGAAGCTGAGCTCCAAATCATCATTGCTTCAACAATTGCAAATGGTTACAACCATTTAGCTGCAAGAGGATATTAGTGAGGAGGTTGTTGAGTCATGGCTAAATATAAAGTAGTTCACTACATCAATCAATTCTTCGCTGGTATCGGTGGCGAAGATATGGCTGATTACAAACCAGAATGTGTCGAAGAGATCAAAGGACCGGGTCAAGCAATCGCTGCTGGTCTAGGTGAAGATTACGAAATTGTTGCTACAGTAATTTGCGGTGACAACTTCTTCGGCGAGAATCTCGATGATGCAACAGATACTATCGTTGAGATGGTCAAGAAATATGATCCAGATGTATTCGTAGCAGGACCTGCTTTTAATGCTGGACGCTACGGTGTTGCTTGCGGCACAATTTGTAAAGCAGTAGAAGAGAGACTTGGTGTTCCTGTTCTTTCTGGTATGTATGAAGAAAACCCAGGTGCAGACATGTTCAAGCAAGACGTTATTC
>CAVFJE010000057.1:0-5643 GCA_963622845.1 Dialister sp. CAG:486 | reverse complement strand
GTATAAAGTGAATTTCTAAACTCTTGTATCATGATTCTTGTTAAATTTCTCTACGATGTAATCTTTGTTGTGCGTCTTTTCCTTGGAGTACGCGATGGACTCTTCTTTCGATTCAGAGGCTCGCTTTCTTTCGAATTGAGAGCTGATGAATTTCCTCCTGGACGTTTAGCTGTCTTAGCGCGTTCATCGCCACTTTTGCGTCTGCGTCTCTTTTTCTTTTCAGGTTTTTTCTCTGAAACAACATTCTTCTTTTCCGCCAATTTTACATTATGCGCGTCTCCAACTTTGTCATCTCCAGTAAATTGTGAAGTTGTGATTACAACATTAAGAGATGACGATTGACTTCCACTAAAGGTATTTGCTGCGTCCTCCCAAGCTTTTTTATTAACCTTTGTTGGCTTTTCACCTTCACTAGGTTTTACAAAATCGTAGAGTGAAATTTTTCTAGGAGACTCATCTTCATGTTTTAGTTTTACAATCTCATGTATTGCATCTAGCTCGATGACTTTCGCATCTCCATCAGGAGTTTCAATGAACGAATTCAGCTTTGGAGCAGCATCGTTGAACTCTTTGTAATAATCATTTTCAAATCTTAGACAACACATTAGTCGTCCGCACATTCCACTAATTTTAGTTGGATTAAGCGAGAGACCTTGATTTTTCGCCATCTTGATAGTTGAATTTTTGTGGCAACATCCAGGATTTTTGCTGCAACATAGCTCGCAACCGCAAGGACCAATTCCTCCTACCATTGCTGCATGTTCGCGATCTCCAATTTGTCTCATCTCAACGCTGATATTGAGCTTTGAAGCGAGTTGTCGCACAAGCTCTCTAAAATCTACCCTGTGATCAGCCCTAAAATAGAAAGTGCCCTTCTTCTCGTCTGTTGCATACTTAACCATGCATGGTATCATGTCTGGATCAGTCTTGGGTGCATATTCTTTAAAGAGCTCAAATGCTCTAGCTTCTTTTTCTTCCAACAAATCACTATTATCTATTGATGACTGGCTCGTCATTAAACGCTCCTCTAAAATCAAACAAGCATGTATTAATCAAAAGTTCGGAACTAACATTATATGCGATATAGTCCTTTTTCTTGCACAGCTCGCTCATCGACCTACATAGTTTTGAGATGTTTGTTTTGCGACACAAATCCTCAACTTCGCTCCTGTAGTCATAATTAATCACTTCACAATTCGTCTCTAGAATCATCGATTCGATATCTTTTAAAATAGAGAGCATAATATAGATAAGCTGCGACAACATATCACTAGTTTTTTTCGAGGCCTCTCTTTTAGTTTTTAGACTCGCCTCTTTAATCGCTGCTGCAGATAAAAACTCACTCTCATCACTTGATTTTTGCTCTCTTTTGCGCAAATATTCATCACTGGGAACTTTTATGAGCGAAAGGAGCTCTCTTGTGATTTGACAAATCTGCCAACTATTAGACTTAGGAACCTTCAAGATTTGCTCTAGCATTTGACTTCTAAGATAAAGGTGCGAATTATCGCCTGCTCTAACAAATTCTATAGCTTTTGTGATTGACCCACCGCATGACTCAAGTGCAATTCTTGCAACAGAAGTCTCACACCCTGTATTTTGAGAGATTATTCCATAAGCTGTTGTGGGGGGTATATGCCTGAACGCCACCACCGAACATCTTGAAACTATCGTTGATAAAATAGATTCTTTAGATCTTCCAAGCAAAATCAGCACAACGTTATCTGGAGGCTCTTCTAGCGTTTTCAAAAACGCATTAGCACTAGATACCCCCATCATATCCACTGAGTCGATAATATATACTTTTTTGCTACCCTCAATTGGTGCTAGATTTATATCATGGATAATTCTTCTAATTTGCTCAACTAAATATCCACTAGCAGATTCAGGCTCGCAGTATTTGACATCAGCAAAATTATTTGTAGCGATTCTTTGGCAAATATCACACTTGCCACAACGAGAACCTCGTATAGTTTTATCATCCAGAGGACAAAGTATCGCTTTAGCTAAAGCATAAGCCGCACTAGTTTTATTTGAGCCTGCTGGTCCTAAAAAAAGATACGCAGAAGTTATCTTATCTTTTTGAAGTGAGCTTCTAAGAAAATCTCTGACAAGTGGCTGACCTAATATGCCGTCAAAAGCATCTGCCATGTTTTAGTCGTCATTTCTGTGGGTATGTGCCGCATCAAATTTAGAGAGCAACTCTGCGAGATATTCTTGATCTAAATTCAGCTCGACAATTGGTGATATAGAGCTTATAACCTTCTTTGCCGTTGCTGAGTGTTTACCTGAGGTGTCTATGAGATCAACTCGCTCCCTCTCATCTTGTGCAATTTTCTCGAATCCAGAAGCTACCCTCATCTTAAACTCAATAGATTGCAATTCAAGGCGATCTTGCCCTTCTCTTCTTGAAAGACGACGAATTCTTTCATCTTCAGGAATAGTAAAGACAATAGTTTTATCTGGACAAAGACCCTTGGTAGCAAAGTTACAAGCTTGAACGATGAAATCTATATCGAGCCCTCTGCCATATCCTTGATAGGCAACTGTGGAGTCTATAAATCTGTCACAAAGTACGATGTATCCACTCTCTAATAGCGGGAGCATGTCATCTGCGACAGTTTGTGAGCGAGCTGCCAAATATAAAAAAAGCTCCGTCTCGTCTCTCATGTCTTCAAATTTCTTATTCAATACAACATTTCTGATTGACTCGCTAATCTCGTTGCCACCTGGCTCACGCATCAAAACTATGTCTCTTCCTGATGACTTTAAGAGATCATAGACGAATTTGACATGCGTAGATTTACCTACGCCATCAATTCCTTCAAATGTTATCAATTTGCCTTGCAAAATTATTTCTTTTTTGAGCTCGACTTTTTAGTTGACTTAGTTTTCTTTTTCGTCTCTTCTTCTTTGCCTGGACAATCAAAGTTAGGGCACAATTCCCAAGGACCTCTATTTGTAGTTACACATACAATTGGAGCACCGCAACTTTCGCAAACTTTATCAGTTGCACTAATCTGCCCATTAGGTGGCAGAGGATAACGCGTTTGACACTCATCAAAATTCTCACAAGTCACTGACCTTTTAAGAGTCTTGGGGTTGCGCTTCGCAATAAGTCTCGAATCTTTCCCTAAACTTGCACAATTTGGGCATTTACCAACTACAACCTCGGATTCAAAATTGCTCTTGCAACTAGGTTCGATACATCTCAAAATTGGTTTAGACCTAAATTGCGTAACCTTAATCATTGGCATACCACACACTTCACATTTTTCTGAAGTTGTCTCAATCTTGCCACTTGGAAGCGGATAAGTTACATCACAATCAGGCCATCCATCACATCCAATAAACATAGAACGCGTCTTTGCAGAAGCTTTTAATTGCAAGTCTTTACCACATTTTGGGCATTGTCCAACGTAAGCATCTGCTGCAACAGCATCTGATAGTGCTTCTCCAACCTTTTCAACATTAGGCAAAAGGTTTTCCAGTTCGCTAGCAAGATGGTCGCGTGATGACATAACTACACTTTCACGAGTATCTTTACCCTCAACGATATCATCCATACCACGCTCAAGCTCTGCCGTCATTTCTGGATGAGTGATATGAGGAGCATATGCACCAAGCGCATCGATTACAGCCATTCCAAGTTGTGTAGGCTCGATTGGATCGTTGACAATATACTTAACGGTTGCAAGGCGCTCTATTATTGAATGACGCGTGGCTTTTGTGCCAAGTCCATTTTTCTCCATCTCTTGAATTAGTCTGCCACTGCTGTACCTTGCTGGCGGTTTAGTTTGATCTTGCTCAATAGAAGTAGAGTTGATGGCAATAATTTGTCCCTCGCTCATCTTTGGCAATTGCTCATCTTTCTTTAGACCATAGGGATAAATCTCTCTATAACCACCCACAACTAAAACGTCGCCCTTCTTTTCAAATGTTTGCGAGTTGATATCTAGCACTACTTTAGTGCCCTCAATGGTAGCAGGTCCAGACAAGGTAGCTAAAAATCTTCTAGCAATTAAATTGTAGAGCTTAAAAGATGAAGCATCCATATCTTCTGGAGATGCACCTTTAACGGGATATATAGGTGGGTGGTCAGTTGTTTCCTTTTTTCCTCTCGTTGCACTCAACGTGCCTGCAGACAATAGTTTCTCGCAATATGGTCTGTATGCAGGATTTAGTGAAAGTGCAGAAACTATTTCAGATAAGTTCAAAGTTGAAGGATAAACCGTGTTGTCAACACGTGGATAAGAAATAAATCCATCCATATACAAACTCTCAGCAATTCTCATACATCTAGCTGGGGTAATTCCTTCTGATGAAGCCGCTGCCATAAGAGAGGTCGTATTAAAAGGAGTCGGGGGCTGCGATTTTCTTTGCTTGACCTCGATTTTATCAACCCTTGCGCTCTTTGCATTCTCTACATCACTAAAAATCTTCTTTGCTTCATTTTCATCAAAAATTCGATCTCTCGTGTGCTTGCATTCAAAAACACTATCGCAATCATCAATGTTTCTATCTGTAGGTCCACATTGGCTGTCACAATCTGCAATGGCTTTAATTACCCAAAAGTCCTCTGGAACAAAAGCTAGTCGCTCACGTTCCTTTGCAACAATTAAAGCAAGAGTAGGTGTTTGAACACGACCTGAACTCCTAACATTTCCATATCCAGCGAACCTGGCTAAAGTCAAATAACGTGTAAGTGCTGCTCCCCAAATCAAATCAATGTCTTGCCTTGCACCTCCAGCAGACGCGAGACACTCATCAACATCTACGAGGTTGTCAAATGATTGTGTAATCTCAGTTTTTGTAAATGAAGAGTAACGTGACCTAAAAACCATCAAATCTTCGTTGACAGAAAGACATATGTTCATCGCGTCTTTGCCAATGAGTTCGCCTTCTCGATCAAAGTCAGTTGCAATGATAACCTCACTGGCTTTTTTTGCAAGATTTTTAAGCGACCTTATAATGTCTTTCTCTTTATTCTTCTTAACAATTGGAGCATATGTCAAATAAGGCAGAGCCTCAAGCTTCCAGCCCTTCAAGTCTACGCCATCTGTCAAGAAAGGTTTTTTCTTCTTAAATGGAGGATGAGGCAAACTTTTTGGTATATGAGCTTCAATATGACCAAATTCTTCGCTCTCGCCTTGCCAACCTCTACTTTTCCTCCAAGAGAGGCTCTCGCAAAAATCGGGTTCTAAAATGTGTCCTCTAAGTCCAATCGTCACACATTCATCGCCACTCTTATCATCAAATCTATATATAGGAGTGCTAAACACTTTGTCTGCCTTCGCACTGTTGTTTGAAAGAATCCCCGCAATTTGCTTAGCTGCATCGTTTTTTTCAGTAATTATTAGCTTCAAAACGTTTCCATACCCTCATTAATTGATTAAGCCAATCACAACTTTTATGAAAAGTATTTATAACATAACTAATCTCTTTTAACTTTTGGATAAGGATTGCCACATGTCATTTTTCCCTCATGACAGACGTCATGAACGCAAGGTGCTCCAGCGTCTAGAAACACATAAGGAGCAGTTGGTGTAACAAGAGATAGCATTCTAAGTGCCATTTCTCTAATTTCCCATTGTGCGCGGCGACAGCATCTCAACTCAAAAAAGTGATAAAGCTCTCTAACAT
>CAVFJE010000056.1:0-7844 GCA_963622845.1 Dialister sp. CAG:486 | reverse complement strand
AGTAATTACTACACATGTTTGCAGAGGAAATTATCATTCTACATGGGCATCTTCAGGTGGTTATGAGCCAATCGGTAAATTCCTATTTGCAGAAGAGAACGTAAGCGCTTTTTATCTTGAGTTTGACGACGACCGCTCGGGTGACTTTGAGCCACTACGTTTTGTTGCAGACGACAAAAAGGTTGTCTTGGGCCTAATCACTTCAAAGTCTCCTGTGTTGGAGGACAAGGAACAAATTAAAGCACGCATTAACGAGGCTACAAAGTACATTCCACTGGAAAGACTTTATCTCTCGCCTCAATGCGGTTTTGCATCTTGTGAGATCGGCAACAAACTAACAGAAGATGAGCAATGGGCAAAGCTTGCTCTAGTTAAAGAGATTGCTGAGGAAGTTTGGGGATAGTTTAACCCAACTTAAATAGTCGATCAAATTTGACATGTAAAAGGAGCCCCGTGCAGAAGGGCTCCTTTATCATAATTGAGCATAAAAGATCAAGTTTTTTAACGTATGCTTATTTTTGGAGAACGTTGTGAGCAAGTTAAGAGATTGCATATATGGTCAAGCTGTTGGAGATGCTCTCGGCGTCCCATTTGAAGGAAGCGTGCGAGACACTTTCAAGTGTGCAGACATGGTTGGTTTTGGTACCCATCATAAAAAGGCTGGCACATGGAGCGATGACACTTCGATGACGCTTGCGATAGTTGATAGCTATAAGCATTTGCACAAAGTTGATGCGGCTGACATTCGAGCTAAGTTCAACTCTTGGTATAGAGAAGGTGCATATACTTGCGATGGAACTTTTTCTGTCGGGCAGACAACTATGCTTGCACTTGAGAGTGGAGAGGGACTAAGTGATGAGATGAGTAATGGCAATGGGTCATTAATGCGCACTATTGCTCTAGCCTTCACGGATGCAACAGACGAAGAGATAGCACTTGTATCAGCAATAACTCACGCTCACAATGTATCAAAACAGGCGTGTGTTGACATGGTTCATGTAGCGAGAGCTCTCATTCGAGGAGAAAAACCTACATCTGTTGTTGAAAATGTGGGGATTGACTACAAAAAGGATAGGTCAGGCATTTACTCTAGTGGTTATGTGCTTCATACATTTGAAGCATCTCTCTATTGCTTAGCTAACACGAGTAATTACAAAGATTGCGTTGTCAGCGCTGTTAATCTCGGTGATGACACTGATACGACTGCGGCTGTTGCAGGCGCACTAGCTGGAATTGTATATGGCATTGATGCAATTCCTTTGAATTGGATTGAAAGTTTAAGAGGCAAAGATATTATCGAAAAGTGTCTCTTCTAAACAAATCTCTGCCCCTTGTTTTGACGTGTGAGTAAAATTCTAAATTTTTGCAAATGCTTGATCGAAGTCTGCAATAAGATCGTCTGGTTCTTCAAGACCTGCAGAGAAGCGGATAAGTTCAGGGGTGATACCCGTCTTCATTTTTACATCTTCAGGGATGACGTCGTGTGTCATGGTAAATGGATGCTCAATTAACGAAAATGGATCTCCAAGAGAGACTGCGATGGTGATTAATTCTAAATTGTCAAGCAAAGCTTTGGCAGCGTCTAGACCATTTTTGCCATTGACTTCACTATTGAGCTCAAACGACATAATTCCTGTGCCAAGACCATTCATTTGCTTATCAACTATATCTTTGGATTCAAAATCGTCTAATCCTGGGTAGTGAACACGCTTCACTTCTTTTCTTGAAGCGAGATACTTAGCCAATTTTAGAGCGCTTTCGCAATGCCTTTTTAAGCGGAACTCCAGAGTTTGCAATCCGCGAATAGTAAGGTATGCAGAGTTTGGAGAACAAACAGAACCTGTGAGCTTAGACATACCAATTTTTCGAATTTGCGTTATCATCTCTTCGTCATTTGCCATGACTAAACCGCCGATGACATCGCCATGACCATTTAAATATTTTGTGACAGAGTGCACAACGATGTCGGCACCGCACTCGAGTGGGCGCTGAATAGGAGGTGGAGCGAAGGTGTTGTCGACAACAACAATTGCATCTCCTGCAATTTCTTTGACTGCAGCTATGTCTGTCACCTTCATGAGAGGATTTGTTGGTGTTTCAAAAAAGACAAGCTTAGTGTTTGGCTTCATTGCTGCCTTGACGGCTTCTAGATCTGTTGTATCAACAACGTCAATTGAGATGTTGAACTTCGGAAGAGTTTGACGAATGAGCAAATCTGAACAACCATAGAGGCAATCTGAAATGACAATATGATCGCCGCTTTCGAGTAGGGTCCATATGATGGAAGCTATTGCGCCCATGCCTGAGCCACAAGCGACACAACCTGCGGCCCCTTCAATGGCTGCGCCCTTCTCCTCCAGCACTCTAACAGTTGGATTGCCACTTCTAGAATAACCAAATCGAGGCTCCTCGCCATTGAAAGTTCTAATGCCTTGATCCGTATTCTCAAATGAAAAAGTTGTAGTTTGATAGATTGGAGTCGTGAGCGATCCAAACTGTTCATCTTTAATTTCTCCACAATGAATAGCTTTAGTCATAAAGCCAGCGCTGTCAAGGATATTGGTCATGTTGCCACCTCTTTAATCGAATCGTTTGTATCGGACAATAATTTAGAGTTTAACACATGAACTTTTTTTGCGCATGAAGAGTCTGAAGACGTTTTTTGGCAAAAAATATAGTTATATTGCTGATAATAGTCTATAATTACACCGCAAAAACTTTAATCACCAATTTATTAATTTCTGTGGTTTTTGCTGAATATTAAATATTTCTGCTTAATATTATCCTCAAACAAATAGGAGTATTTATGATCGAAATTTCTAACCTAAGTAAAACTTGGGAAGATGGAGTTAGTGTTTTAAGTGGCATTAATCTTCGGATTAACGATGGAGAAGTCTACGCTTTAGTAGGCAGGTCAGGTGCGGGCAAATCGACCTTGCTCAGGTGCATTAATGGTCTTACCACTTATCAATCAGGTTCGCTAAAAGTTGATGGTCAAGAGGTCAAGGACTTAAATGAAGGTCAGCTACGTGAACTTAGACGTAACATGGGCATGATATTTCAAAACTTTTCTCTTCTAGAGCGTGCCACCGTCTATCAAAATGTGGCACTCCCTATGAAATGTTGGGGATATAAAAAGGATGAAATAGACAAAAAAGTCAATGAATTGCTTAAACTTGTAGGCTTGGAAGAGAGAAGTGAGGCAAGGCCTAGAAATCTCTCGGGCGGCCAAAAGCAAAGAGTTGCAATCGCTAGAGCTCTAACGATGGATCCTAAATTTATTCTCTCTGATGAAGCAACGTCAGCTCTAGACCCTAAGACGACGAGCTCTATTCTTGATTTGCTACTAAAAATTAATGAGACTCTGGGCATTACTGTTATTGTAGTTACACATCAAATGGAAGTTGTCAGAGCTGCATGTCAACGCGCTTGTGTTTTGGAAAATGGAATTGTTGCCTCGGAAGGCTCAGTTGAAGATATATTTATCGAAAGACCGGAAGCTCTAAATCGACTTCTTGGCGAAAAGCTAAAACAATATCCATCGCAAGGGCACAATATTCAAATTGCACACCATATTAATAATATGGATGATGGTCAATTGCTCGGACTTATGGCACGAGAGCTTAACTATGTTTTCCCTATACTTGATGGTCAAATTCTTGATTATAGAGGAGATCACATGGGCATCTTCGTTGTTAATGTTGATGACGAACACTTAGAGAGTACAAGAAGGTTCCTAAGTGACAGAAATATAGATTGGAAAATTCTCGAGACAAGAGAGGGGAATAGGTAGAGATGGCTTTAACTAATTACACTCTTGAGCAAATTTTTCAAATGCTGATATTGCCTGCAGTTGGGGTCACCTTGAAAATGGTGTTCCTATCGGGCATTTATGCGACCATCCTCGGTTTTGTTATTGGTATCGTTTTGGTAATAACAGAAAAAGGCGGACTTTGTCAAAATGTTGTGATTCATCGCGTGCTCGATGTAATAGTCAACATTGTGCGCTCCTTCCCTTTCATCATCTTGATGATTTCAATTATTCCTTTTACGAGGCTTATTGTTGGCACGTCAATTGGAGAGACTGCTGCACTCGTGCCTCTAACTGTGGCTGCTGCTCCTTTTATTGGCAGAATTATTCAAAATGCTCTCAAAGAAGTAAACGCAGAGCTTATTGAGGCTGCTCAATCATTTGGAGCATCAAAAGCTCAAATCATCTTTAGGGTAATGCTCAAAGAAGCAGTTCCTGCGATTGTCTCAGGCTTGACGCTTGCTATCATCAATTTGTTGAGTTGTACTGCGATGGCTGGTGCTGTTGGGGCTGGTGGTCTTGGTGCAGTCGCGCTGACGTATGGATACCAAAATTTCAATGAAACTATCATGTATAGCATCTGCGTGATTTTAGTCATACTAGTTGCCATTTTCCAATATCTTGGCGACTTTTTGTATAAGAAGTTAAAGTAAAAGTGTTCAAAAGAAAGGTTTAAGGGAATTAAAATGAAAAAATTAGCTTTAACGAAAACTCTTCTAGTTGGCGTGATTGGATTGCTTATGATTGGCATGTGCGCCTTTGTGTTGAGTGGTTGCGGTTCATCTTCTAGTAGCTCTAGCGATGAGAGCTCAAGCAACAGTGTCGAGTCTAGCAAGACAGTTAAGATCGGCATTCGCTCAGACATGGTTGATCAGCTTGCAGCTGTAAAAGATAAGATAGAAGCTCTTGGCTATACAGTTGAGTCTGTTGTTTTTGATGACTCTGTTGCACCTGACAATGCTCTAAAAGAAGGCTCTATCGACATCAATTGGTATCAACATGAGCCTTATATGCAAGCATTCAATAAGTCTAATGGCACAAACTTTGTGATGATTAGCCCTAAGACTTTCTACCCTCTTTTTGCGATGTACTCTTCCAAGTACTCATCACTAAGTGACTTGCCTGATGGTGCTACTATTGGTCTTTGTTCAGACTCGACAAATAAAGCAAGGGGCTTAAAGATGCTTGAAGATCAAGGATTGATTAAGCTCAAGAGTGGCGTTGAGTCTCCTACGCAATTTGACATCGAAGAAAACAAGAAAAACCTTCAATTTACAGAGGCAGAGATGTCAGTCTTGCCACAGTCTGAAGATGACGTTGACGCAATTTGTCTAGCTGCGGGTCACATGGTCAACGCAGGAAAATCTGCAGAAGGATACCTTTGCCAATCATCGGACAATGAGACTTATGCAGTAGGTTTTGTAGTTAAAGATCAAGAAACTGCAAATCAAAAGTGGGCAACTGATATTGCTAAAGCAGTTCAATGCGATGAGTTGGCGCAGTATTTCAAGACAAAGAAAGCAGGCACCCAAATTCCTTCATGGGAGTAAGCATTGTTGCTTTAAGTGTTTGCTTTAAAAAGTATGAGGGCATTTTGCGTGCCCTCTTTTTGTTTGAAGAAGTAGGATGAGGAAAATATGGAACTCATTAAAACTGATATGACGCCAAAGGAGAGGGCTAAAGCTTATGCGGCGGGGGAGACTGTGGATCGAATCCCATGTAATCTTACTGCTGGTGAGACGGCCCCTCCTGTTTATGGAATCAATATATCTGACTACTATTTTTCAAGTAGTGCGATGGTTGAGGTGGAGGAGAGTTTGGCGCGAGACACTGAGGCAGACAACATGGGAATGGGTCTTGGTTTGCGCACGCTTGCCGAAGCTGTTGGTACAGAGATGGAGTATTTCAAAGATAACGTTGCAAGCGTAAAGACACCCATCTTAAAATCTCCCAGCGATGTTAAGGGTCGCGATCTTGTAGATATTCACAAGGACGGCAGGTTGCCGATTATGCTTGAGGCGTTTAAGGTTCTAAAAGACAGGCATGGAGAAACTCACAATATCGGTACTGGCAGTGCAGGCCCATTGACTTTGGCAGGAAATACTTTTGGCATAAAACAATTGTTAAAATCTTTTATCAAAGATCCTGAAGGTGCAAAGGAAGTTTTGCAATATTCAACTGATGTAATTATCAAGGTAGCAAAAGACCTTTTTGACGAATTTGGTATTTCGTTTTCTTTGGCAGAGCCGCTAGCATCTAAAAATTTAATGAGAAAGTCAACGTTTGAGGAGTTTTGTTTGCCTTACTTAAAGCAATGCGTTGATGCTATCTCATCTTGGCAAGGTGGAGTTTCTATGCATATCTGCGGGGAGACATCAGATCGTTGGGATGACATAGTTGGTCTAGGAATTAAAGGCTTTTGGATAGATAATTGCGAGAGGTTAGAAGAATTGAAAAATACATACGGCGATAACTTGACCGTTGTTGGTAACATTCCTCCAGTCGAGGTTGTGCTCTATGGAACTGAAGATGCTATCAATAATTCGGTAAAGGAAATCTTGATCTCTGCTGCTGACAATAGTGGTGGATTTTGTTTGTGCCCCGGTTGCACAACGCCAGTGGGCACAACACTTGACAATATGATTGCGATTGTTAACGCAGCTTCTACTTATGGCAAAAATGCACAGAAAGGCAAATTGCCAGAAGGTTTGAGAAATTATCTCTAATGGGAACAAGTGATAGTTACGAGATTTCTTTGAGAGAAAGTAAAAGAATATGATAAACGAGAGATGCTATGATGTCGGAGCCGCTCCAAGTGCCATTCGTGGTCTATTTATGTGGGGACTTGAGAGAAAGAAAGTCGTTGGTGAGAAAGGAGTATACGATTTTTCAATTGGCAATCCTACTCAAGCAGCACCGATTGAAGTTAGAGAATCAATCTTCAAACATTTGAGCGAAAACAACTCTTCCACTCATGCTTATTCTCCTGCTGCTGGGATTCAAAGTGTTCGAGATACGGTAGCTCAACATATAAAAAGAGCGTATTCTTTTGACGCTTCAGCAAAGAATGTGTTTATAACGCAAGGTGCGACAGGAGCACTTTTCATTTCATTTAGTGCAATTTGCAATACGGGTGAAGAAGTGATCGTGCCATCTCCTCATTATCCTGATTACGCAATAGGGATTGAGAGGGCAGGTGCCAAGATTGTGCGTGTGTCGACCTTGCCTGATACATATCAGCTGGACTTGAGGGCTATCGAGCACGCCATCAATGCAAAGACGTGTGCTATCGTGCTCAACTCTCCTAACAATCCAACTGGAGCTATTTATCCGAGGCAAGATCTAGAGGCTCTAGCTGAGATTCTCTCACGTAAAGAAAAAGAGTTTGACTCTGATATTTATATTATTAGTGACGAGCCATATCGAAAAATTACTTATGGTAGTGAAGTATCTTGGATTCCTGAAATTTATCCGAAGACTATTGTTTGTTACTCACTTTCAAAAACGCTAAGTTTGCCAGGCGAGAGGATTGGTTATGCTTATATATCCGATACAATGCCTGAGTGTGATCGTGTGTTTGCCGCTCTTACAGGTGCAGCAAGGTTTTTGGGTTATGTTTGTGCGCCAGTTTTATTTCAGCGAGTAATGCAAGATTGCATAGATCTTACATGCGACATTTCAACTTATGCTCAAAATCGAGATCTGCTTTGTAAGATGTTAGATGAGCTAGGTTATGAATATGTACAGCCTGATGGGGCGTTTTACTTACTTGTTAAGTCGCTTGATCCAAATTCACAACAATTTTCAGAGAAAGCAAAACAGTTTGATTTGTTGGTAGTCCCTGGTGATAGTTTTGGAGCTGCCGCCTGGGTACGTCTATCATATTGCGTTTCTGCTCAAACAATCTTAAATTCGAGACATGCTTTTGAGAAGCTGAAAAAGGTGTATGAAAACTAGCGTTCATTAGATATTTGTTTAGTGATTTTTTTATGGATATAATTGAATTTTTTGTATAATATCGGAGGCGTTGCAC
>CAVFJE010000055.1:7288-8660 GCA_963622845.1 Dialister sp. CAG:486 | reverse complement strand
TCGCTTCAGTGTTTCTGAATTCGAGACGATAAGACAATAGCATCCATATGAATCGAACGCCAAGCAAGATGATTGTTACAATCGCAATTAATGCTAACAAACTAGCGTTGTTAAACGTTGGATCTTCCCAAACATAACTCATAGCAACAGGAATTTGGGTGCCTAACAAGACGAAGACTATTCCATTTAGCCCAAACGAGAAGACCTCCCAGACGCTTGTCGAGACGATATTCATCCTAGAAACTGCAGGTGAGACTGCTGCCGTCTGGATCGGATTGACAAGACCAGCTGTAACAACAGCGATAATGCCGGAGACATGAAGAGTATCGCTTACAATATAGACTACAAAGGGCATGCATATCTCGAAAAGTACGTGAAAGACAGTCGATTCAATTCTAATTTCTCTCGCTTTTGCAAGTATCATTTTTCCACAAATGCCAAAGAGTAGTCCAACAATGAGCCCTCCGAAAAATTCGACGATGAATGCAGTGCCAGCACTTGCAACGTTGATCGATCCACTAGCAGCTGCTGTAATTGCAACTTGGAACATGACGATACCACTTGCATCGTTTAAGAGCAATTCTCCTCTTAGAATTTCCATATCTCTTTTTGGAATGTCAACTGTTTTGGCGACTGAAGTCACCGCGATTGCATCTGTTGGACCCAAAGCTGCACCAAGAGCTAAGGCCGCAAAGATTGAGATAACAGGATCAATTGTGCTAACAGCAGCTCCTATCGCAAATGAAGTGATTATGACTAAAACTATAGCAAGTCCCAGTATAGGCCGCAAATACTTCCAAAGTGACATTTTATCTGCATGTTTAGCTTCAATATAGAGAAGTGGCGCGATGAATACAACTAGAAAAATTTCAGGATCTAAAGAGACAGAGATTGCATCTCTAGCAAACACAGCAATAACAACGCCCATAGCGATCTGCACGAGAGGCAGAGTAACTTTTGGCGTGAGTTGGTCTATAACAGCTGAGAGCAATACCGCGACCGTCAAAAGCAGTATGAGTGTCATTATTTCCATTTAACTATTCTCTCTTATCCTCCTGTATTATCAAAAACAAAATACCCATTACAATCGCTCAATTTAATTATTTAGATCTGCATATTCATCATAGACAGCATCTTGAATGCGCGACAAAAGCTCATGGTTCTTGCCTCCGACAGGTATGCCGTCTACATACGTGATACGCGTGCAAAAATTACTCGAACTTGAAGCGATTAGCTCATCGGCGTTCATAGCTTCAACTAATGTTAGAGCTCTCGCTTGCGTCTTGATATTGAGTTGCTCACACGCAGCAATCATGTTTTTCAAAGAAATTCCTGGCAAGATTTTATCGTCAAATGGATGATACACAAAAGT
>CAVFJE010000055.1:4403-7258 GCA_963622845.1 Dialister sp. CAG:486 | reverse complement strand
GTCACATATCCGTCTCTAACAAAGATAATCTCATTGCAATTGGCTCTCTGACCCTTCGTTGAAACTAAACAATTCGGCAACAAATTCAAAGTCTTGATGTTGCAATATGTAAAGCGCTTGTCCTCAACTGTGATGCACTTAAACTCAGAATCTTTTGGTGTAATTTCAGTCTCTGTGCAAGTAATCATCAAGTTAGGTCTCATGTCTTGCGTATAAATATGATTTCTTTTTGCCGTTCCTCTTGTAGCTTGCCAATACAAAAGCCCAGCCTCGCCACTAAACACATCAACAACCTTCATTAGCTCATCGATCAATTCCTCCTTCGTATAAGGAAGCTTGATCTCAAGGAGCCTAGCTGAATTGAAGAAACGGTCTACGTGAGCTTGAGCATTATGAATATGGCCTTGTCTTACCATCGTTGCGTCATAGCAACCATCACCAAAATAAAAACCTCTATCCAAAATTGGCGCCTTGATGTCAAATAGGTTGCCTATCTCACCATTGTAATAACCTACTTCCTTCATTTAGTCTCTGCCTCCTTTGTGGCTAAAAAAGAAAAAACCTCTAATTTAATAATAAATTAGAGGCCCTGCATTTTTATGTAAAAATCTTATTTATTTACAGATTTTGGAATTGAAATACATCTCGATTGGCTCTTATGCTTTCCAAAGACCATGAAGGTTGCAATATTCATACACTGCTTTAACTTCCTCTCCAGGTGCGAGCGTAAAGTCAGCAACAGGAGCTTTGCTTGAATCAAGAGTTGCAATGTCATAGCTGTCACCTTTGTCAACGACAATAAAGTTGATTAGGTGCTCATCGGTCATCGGATGCTCAACTTCGCCAACTACAACGTGAATGCCGCTATCTGTCTTTGTTACGACAGGTACGTGTTTCTCGAGTGCTGCGTCCTCTGTATTTGCAACAAGCTCAACCATTGACTCGCCACAGCATTGAACTGGCACACCAGCATCGAGAACTTTAATAATTACATTTCCGCAATGTTCGCATTTATAAAACTTAATCATATCTTTTCTTCCCTTTCTTTTATTAATTGTTTAAAAGTAAAACTTGCAAGTTTGTATTATACAACATTTAGAGGGTATTGGTTTCAGAATATACGCCAATTTGTGGTTTTTTAGTTTTAATCGCATAGACAATTAGCGCAATGCCTCCAACTAATACGGGCAATGAGAGAACCATGCCCATAGTTAACCATCCACCATAGAGATAACCAAGTTGAACGTCTGGTTCGCGAACAAATTCAACCGCTATTCTAAAAATTGCGTATAAAGACATGAAAACACCACTGTAGAAGCCTCTGTCAAAAGGAGGTCTTTTTCGAGACATCAAATAGAGAATCAAGAATAAAACGAGACCCTCTAGCACTGCCTCATAAAGTTGCGAGGGATGTCTGGCAACATTGCCAGCACTGCCGCCAAATACTACACCTATAGGGAGATCAGTCGGGGCACCCCAAAGCTCTCCATTTACAAAGTTTGCACACCTTCCAAAAAACAAACCCACTGGGCAGCCTATCGTTGCGAGATCTGAAAGTGTTAAAAATGGCACGTGTATCATCTTTGAAGCGACAATGCCTGCTAGAAGTGCTCCTATAAGTGCGCCATGAAAACTCATTCCTCCTTGGTTGACGAAAAGAATCTCTATTGGTCGTGCGAAGTAATAACCATCTCCATAAAAAAGGCAATAGCCAAGCCTTCCACCTAAGAGAATTCCTACCACTACACATATAAGAGCAGTCGAGAGATCATCAACTGAAATTTCAATCTTCCAGCGTTTAACCGTTTTGTACATGATGAAACCAGCGAAGAGAAAGCCGAAAAGATAGGCTAGTCCATACCAGCGAACATCGATTGAGAATATGGAAAATGCAACAGGATTTAAGTTGCTGTAAAGGTCGTTTAGCATAACTTATATCAAATAATCAACACCTAGTCTTCATTAATCCTCTGATGCGTCATAGGTATTAAAGAAGTCTTGTATATTAAAGTCGTCAGGCATATCTGCATTCTTGACTCTAATCTCGTCGCTTACACGATCGCGCAAAACTCTCTCAACTCCGTTACTCAAGGTGAGCTGCGACATTGGACATCCTTGGCAAGCACCTTGAAGGCGAACCAAAACAGTTCCGTCTTCTTGAACGTCGATGAGCTCCACATCGCCACCGTCTGCTTGCAACGCTGGTCTAATCTCTTCTAGTGCATTTTGAACATCATCTCTATTTATAGTCATAATTCCTCATTTCAAAATAACTTGTTTACTCTCATTTACGCAGTCTATTTTAACAAAAAAATATCTTTATATGTCTTTCATGAACACATCGACACATTGCGGTACAAACTTTGAAATGTCTGCCCCTAGCGAGTGCATTTCGCGCACAACAGATGACGAGACATACATATACTCAGGATTACTCATAATGTATAAATTTTCAAGTTGCGGATCAATTTCGTGATTTAGAGCTCCCATTTGAAATTCGTACTCGAAATCTGTCAAAGCGCGAAGCCCCTTGACTATAACTTCAGCACCATTTTCGTGTGCAAAATCAACGAGCATATTTGAAAATTCCTTAACTTCAACATTGTTAAGGTGCTTTGTCGCTCTTCTTGCCAATAAAACGCGATCGTCAATGCTAATCTTAGGAGACTTTTTCTCAGAGGTCGCAACTCCAACAACGATCTTGTCAAACAGAAGCGATGCTCGCTCAATAATATCCAAGTGCCCAAGCGTGATAGGGTCAAAAGTTCCCGGTATAATTGCAATTTTTTCTCTCATATTCAACAAAACTTATTCTTTCTATAAAAAACTAGTGTTTTAATAATAGCGATAATAAG
>CAVFJE010000055.1:0-4383 GCA_963622845.1 Dialister sp. CAG:486 | reverse complement strand
CCTTCAGATGTATCCATGCAAGGACCGATTGGGTTTTCAGGAGTGCAAGCCGCTCTAAAGAGAGGACAATCCGCAGGTGTAATAATTCCTCTAAGCACATCTCCACACTTACAGCCTTTTCTCTCTTTAGTAGCTTCTATTTTGGGTTGCAATTTCTTAACAGCATCGAATGGTTCAAAGTCATCTCGCAATCTGTATCCCGAACCAGCGATCTCTCCAAGACCGCGCCATTTAGAAGTGCAAGTCTCAAAAACTCTATTTATAGCAGCAATTGCGTCAACATTACCTCTCTCCTCAACTCCTCTAGTGTAGGCAATTTCAATTTTCGCTTCACCATGAGCAATTTGTGAGAGAAGCATCGCCACACCTTGCAAAATGTCAACAGCTTCAAAGCCTGCAATTACTCCTGGTATGTTATATTTTTTTGCTAGGAAGTGATACGGCTTTGACCCAATGATAGTGGATACATGACCCGGCAAAATTAGTCCGTCCACTTTCAATTTTGGATCACTGACAATAGTTTCAAGAGCTCCCGGCATATTTTTGTGAGCAACATAAACCGAAAAATTATCAAGCCCCAAGCTTTGAGCTCTAAGAATTGTCATCGCAATGATTGGTGTTGTCGTCTCAAATCCCACGCCCACAAAAACTACTTCTTTGTCTTTATTCTCTTGAGCAATTTTTAGCGAATCTAGAGGAGAGTAGCAAATTCTAAGATCTGCCCCTTTGCTTTGTTCTTTAAGAAGTGATGAGGTAGACCCTGGCACCCTTGTCATGTCCCCAAACGTTGTGATAATCACGCCGTCCATTTTCGCCAAAGCAATAACGGCATCAATGTCACAGTTGTCTGTTACGCACACAGGGCAACCTGGACCTGATATAAGCTTCACATTGTCAGGCAAAAGCGAGCGCAAACCTGCCCTTGCAATCGCAACAGTATGCGTGCCACAGACCTCCATGATAAAAATTTCTCTATTCCCTAAAGAGGTCTTGCAAATGCCTTGAATTGTTTCAACGAGACCTTGAGCTAACTCAGGGTCAGAAAATGAGGATAAGAGTTGAGAAGTTTCGTCCATTATTTAATATCAACCATCTCGGGCATCTGTTTTACGAGCTCAAGCGTTTCTTGTGCAAATTTTTCGTCTACGATCTCAATCGAAAAACCTGCATGTACAAGTACGTAATCTCCAACCTCAACACTCGGCGTGAGATCGATAGACACATC
The DNA here is from genome assembly GCA_963622845.1 of Dialister sp. CAG:486. Classification (GTDB taxonomy): domain Bacteria; phylum Actinomycetota; class Coriobacteriia; order Coriobacteriales; family Eggerthellaceae; genus CAVFJE01. The sequence continues at coordinate 3,158 of CAVFJE010000055.1, read as the reverse complement.
TCGCGTTACGCCAAGAACACTCACAGTTGCCATATTATTGTCGTCTTTCGTCTCTACCCTTGCAGGAACTGCCAAACACATAATCGCTCGCTTTCAGCTCTTTTAAGAGCTTTTAATCTCATTGTTCTCTTGAGCACATTTTATCACTGCTTGACCATAAGCAATACATCCATCGTTTGGAGGTAATTCTTTATTTAAAATCACATTAAAGCCGCTCTCAACAAGTACTCTTGCACTTCTCTCAACAAGATACCTGTTCATCCATACACCTCCAGAGAGCGCCACATCGTTAATACCATACATGCGATAAGCAATTTGAGAGATCAGCACAACACAATTTGCTACCGCCTCGTGAAAATGCCTTGCGATAATTGAGATGTCGACTCTTTCGTTCAAGTCTTCAAGTATAGCTTTGACGACTTTTTGAGGATCGATGATAAATATTGAAGTATCAAGAGCGCTAGAATGCTCTGTTGCAACATTTTTCTCTATTAAAAACTCATATCTAGGGTCAAACTCATACTTTGGCGCAGAACCCTTCTGACCATTCTCTTCTGCCCTGAATTTGCTATCATCATAAATTGCTGAGCCTAGCGCTATCGCTGGCTCTCCTTCATAAGTAGCATGTGTGCAAATTCCTAAAAGTGCTGATATTGCATCAAAGAGGCGTCCCATACTAGACGTATAAGGAGTGTTCACTCCTCCGTCGATCATAGACTCACATGCAAGAGCAGATTCCTGCCCAAGTGTATCCAAGAAGTTTTTCGCAAGCTCATCTTCGAGCAGGTCACAAGAATAGAGCAAACCATAAGCCATGCGCATTGGATTTTTAATTGAACTTGCCCCACCTGGCATGGGCATATAAGCCAAATTTGCAAGCCGCTCATAAGCCTCTAGATTACTAAGAAGCACCTCTCCGCCCCAAATTGCACCGTCAGCACCGTACCCTGTTCCATCGAAGGCAAAACCGATGACGGGAGTTGATATGTTATTCTCTGCCATCGCAGCGACTATATGTGCATGATGATGCTGAGTCGCAACAACTTTAGGATTGTTGACACTCTCGCTAGCGTGCTTAATTGCCCACTTCGTCGTCAAATATTCAGGATGATTATCACAAGCTAAATCGTAGTTATCGCTAATATCGAAAATATGCTGCATCCTCTCGCGAGTATCTTGCCATGCCTCAAAAATTTCGGCATTTTCAATGTCTCCAATATGTTGAGAGAGAAAAACTTCGCCACCTTTTGTTAACGCGAAAGTATTTTTTTGTTGCGCTCCAACAGACAAACATGGTTTGCCTTCCATGTTTGATGGCAGCGAGATAGGCTTTGGCGCATATCCTCTAGCTCGCCTTATCATCTGAATAGCACTTTCGTCACCATCAATATGCAACACCCTCAAAACGGAATCGTCAAAACGAGTGAGAATTTCTCGGTCGTTACCCACAATTGCGTCTGCTATACCACACAATGTCGACTTTGCTTGAGCATCAGATATGACAATTGGGTTGTCAGATATATTAGCTGAGGTCATAACAAGCATCGGGACATTTGTTGAGTTTTCCTTGTAGTGTGTCGAAAAGCTCTTCATAATGAGCATTTGAAGTGGCGTATATGGCAACATAACTCCAAGCTCCGGCAATCCGCATACTAAAGCCTGACTCAAATTAGTCTCTCTCTTTTGCTTTAACAAAACGATCGGCTTGATCGAGCCTACAAGGATCGCCTCTTCTTCTTCACTGGCTTCACAAAGAGACTTCACATCATCAATCGAAGATAGCATGACTGCAAAAGCCTTGTTATCTCTGCCTTTCCTAACTCTTAGCTTAGAGAGAGCTTTCTCATTGTTGGCATCGCAAGCAAGGTGAAATCCACCCAATCCTTTTATTGCTATAATTTGACCTTCGATAAGTCTATCAACGACAGTTTCGATGATTTCATCGGATTCATGAAGAGTAGCTCCAACGATTTTACCGCTACCAAAATCATCGAAATAGATATGAGGTCCACACTCAAAACATGAGTTAGGCTGTGCATGAAAACGACGATTTATCGGGTCTTCATATTCATTTCTGCACTCATCGCACATCTTGAAATCCTTCATAGATGTCTTTTCTCTGTCATATGGAAGATCGTCGATGATTGTATATCTTGGACCACAATTAGTGCAATTGATGAATGGATAGTGATATCTCAAATTGTGTGGGTCAAAGAGTTCTCTCTCGCAATCTTGACATGTTGCTATATCAGGGCTTACAAGCGTTCTCTCACCTCGCTCTGAGTCGTCGCTATAAACAATTTGAAAAGACTCTAAGTCCTCAATTGGTACATCTTCGATATCAATCTCTCGGACTTCTGAGGCAGCGGGCGCATTGTTTGTTAGTGCCAAGATAAACGAATCAACCAGCTCTTCTTCGCCTTCTGCTCGAACTCTTACACCATCTTGACCATTTAGTACCCAGCCAGAAATCAAGTGTTTCACAGCCTCTCGGTACACAAAGGGCCTAAATCCAACCCCTTGAACAATCCCTCTTATGTGTAATTTAACCGATCTTTTCACGAAACTATTCGCTGCTCTTCTCTAAATGTCGTGGTCCGCGCGCATTTCATTTAAAACATCTCGAACGACATGTCTAAGGAGACGTAGTGCTACGCCAGAATTATTTGGGAGATGGATATGCAATGCCCTACGATCTCTATCTGATAAGATTTGCATGTCTCCGCAAGCTTGCGCGCGCGCAAGAACTCCAAGGCTTGGAGCTTTCATTCCCGCAAGCTCAATGTCCTCGAGCTCATCAGCTGAAATTACAAGAAACACACCATTGTTGGGACCACCTTTTTGAAGTTGTCCAGTTGAGTGCAAAAATCTAGGTCCAATCTCTAAACATCCCATAACGCCAAAAGTTCTAGCAACAGAAACTCTAATTTGGTCAAGCGCTTCTCGTCTGCCTTCACCTGTGAAAGGAATAAAAGCATTGACGCTAAAGTAATCTCCATCTTTAATTGACGAAAAAAGCGCCTTTAGTGCATGGTGAAGGTCGCTTTGCTCTCCTAAAACTTTACTTGGATTGATGAGAGCGTGACCCATAGTTGTTTCTGCCTTAAATTCGACTGATGTTGCATTGTCAAATTTTCCACTCTCTAGAACTTCTAGAG
>CAVFJE010000054.1:0-3496 GCA_963622845.1 Dialister sp. CAG:486 | reverse complement strand
TCCATGATGAGTGATGATCTCATCGACAAGACCATAATTTTTTGCTTCTTCAGCAGTTAGCCAATTGTCACGCTCTGTATCTTTAGAGATTGTCTCCACACTTTGACCGGTATTGTCGGCCAAAATTTTATTTAATCTCTCGCGAGTTTTCTTCATTTGCTCAGCAATAATTGCCATGTCACTCTCTTGAGTACCTGACCCTGCACCACCCATAGGTTGGTGAATCAAAACTTCTGAGTTTGGCAAACAAAAACGTTTTCCTTTCTCACCAGCTGAAAGAAGAACTGATGCCATAGAGGCACAAAGTCCAATACATATAGTTGAGACATCGCATTTGATGAAATTCATCGTGTCTAAAATCGCAAGACCTGCTGTTACCGATCCGCCTGGAGAGTTTATATAGAGCGAAATGTCTTTATCTGCATCTGCAGATTCAAGGTGAAGAAGCTGTGCTACTACAGAGTTAGCAACTTGGTCATCGATTTGCTCTCCTAAAAATACAATGCGATCATTTAAGAGTCTTGAATATATGTCATAGGAGCGCTCTCCGCGCGGTGATTGCTCAATAACATAGGGAATAAGTGCTGCTTTTTGCATTATTTATCTCCCTCTTTTTCTTTTGTCTTTGTAGTTTTCTTTTGCTTCGGCTTATCGCTACTCTTTGCTTTAGCTTTTGTCTTTGGCTTCTCTTTCTTTTCATCATCATCAGATTTTTTATCGTCTGATTTCTTTGCTGCAGCTTTTTTTGAAGAAGACTTTTTCTTTTTCTCGTCACTATCAGCAGTCTTAAATTGAGCGTCTGCCTTTTCTTGATCAAATTCCCAAGTAGCTTGCTCAATTGCATTGACAACTGCCTTTTGTCTTGTGATACCTTGCTTTAATTGCCAAAGGCGACCAGCATAGATCCATCTTTTCTTCAACTCTTCAGGATCGCCGTCACCATACTTAGAAAACTCCGATGTAATGTCATTGTCTGTGCATTCGCAATCAAAGTGCTTTGCCCAAGCGTCAAGTGCCATACGAGTTTTTGCCTCATCAACAGCTTGCTTTTTAACATCATCATAGAACTCATCAGCACTAAGCTGTGCCATTTTGAGATAAGCATCAAAGGTTAGTCCATTTTGTTGAAGCGTGTTGTAGTGCTCACTAAGCAAAACTTGATTTATATAATCTAGAAGCTCTTGAGTAGGCTCCGTGCTAACTCTATCTCTCAATTGATTAGCGACGACTTGCTCTTTAATTCTTGGCAACATATTTTCTTTGTCGCTCTTAACTATCTCTGCAATGCTCTCCTTAGCAGCCTTGGCACTATCAAATCCCATCTTTTCTTTAGCAACTTCATCGGTTAGCTCAAGCTCTTCGCCTTCTTTAGCGTAATATTGCAAGTAGTTCTTGATATGCTTCTCGAGCTCTTCGCCCTCAACTTCAGTTGGAGGCAAATATCCTTTTATTGGATCATAGTTACTAAGCTCAACAACTGGTGCGACTTCTAACTCTAGCGTTAGAGTATAAGGATTGTTATCTGTTAGTTCACTTGTGCATTCGTCGTCAATTACTTTTGGATCCCCAACAGGATAGAGTTCTTCGTCTGCAAGAAGTTGATAGTATGCATCGTCTGCCAAAACTTGAGTAGCCTCTGCTGCGATAACTTCTTTGCCAATTGCAGCATCAATTACAGGACGAGGTGCCTTGCCTGGACGAAATCCTGGAAATTTATATTTTTTTGCGTAAATTTTATATTGTTTGGTTAATTCGCTTTTGACATCTTCAGAAGAAACTTCACATTTAATTTTGATACGAGTGTCAGCAATTTTAGTAATCTCACTTTTTAATTGCACTTAAAAAATCTCCTTAAATAATTTTGTTGATACTTACAGATTAGATATGTTAACATAAATACGCGAAATATGGTTCTTGATGATTGTTTGACCAAGTTCCATAGTTTGATAGATGAGCGGGCGTGGCGGAATTGGCAGACGCGCTAGATTTAGGTTCTAGTGTACCATGTACGTGAAGGTTCAAGTCCTTTCGCCCGCACCACCTTAAACTCAAAATTTCCTAAATTCGAAAAATCTCGCACTTAATATCACCAAAGTCAGATTTGTACAAACAATCATCAATTGAAAGAGTTTCGATTGAACTATGTTCATAATAAACGAGAGCAGAGCCCTTCAAGATTTTCTCTTCTCTCATCGTTTCTATCAACTCTTCTATTGGTTGCTTATCAAAACGATATGGTGGATCACAAAGCACAATGTCAAATGGTGAATCGTTTTTTACTCTTTCTAAAAACTTAGGTGAAAAGCTGTCCATACACAGGCAATTCATTTCATGCTTGTCAAGTTTTAAAATTTCTATATTTTTTAGAATTGTAGAGAACGACTGTCTATTTTTTTCATTTGCCAAAACAAACTCTGCTCCGCGAGAAAGTGCTTCAAAAGACAGAGCTCCACTGCCACTGAAAAGATCGAGTACCCTGGCACCGCTTAACGTCATGTCGTTTCCATATTGGCAACAAAGAGCTGAGAAAAGAGCTTCACGAACGCGATTAGTAGTAGGGCGAGTGTCTTTGCCCTTTGGAGCTAAAATCGATCTCGAGCCATATTTTCCCCCAACAATTTTTAACATGATGCTCTAAATAGCTCTATGTCTCTCGTAACATTTACTAGCGACAAAAGCTCTGTATGCCGAGCTCTATTACCCAAAATGTCTCCATCTCTTCGGCATTTTAGCTCATTTAATAAAATCTCATGCCTGTCATAATTTTCAATCAAAAAATTTAGCCGTGATAGAGCTTCATGTCTATTCGAATTCGAAACTACGATACACTTGCCACCGACTTGTTTTCTGAGTGTGTCAATAAAAAGTGTTGAAAGTCGATCTCCATCTTCAATGACGAGTAGTGTATCACCTTCAACATCACGTTTGTCAATATTTTCAATTGATGACAACACTTGCAAATTGTCATGATTATCAGGCAAAATGCTTTCATAAAACTCGCGTCTATTTGATACTCCTTGCCAATTGAAATTTTTCAAAACGTCTCCATCCTCAATTGAAATATTTGGATGATACTCTCGCTCAAGATAGACACAATTTTGAAAGTAAGATTTGCAAAGTTCATCTCGCTTTTGAGAAGTCATATAAGCAAGTGGGCAGATGACCAAAACGCTAAAATTTCTCTGAGCACTTTCTCTTATCTCTTCGCAAACGTTTCCAAAGTCATCTTTTGTAACGATTCTTGTATCAACATTCTCTTTTTGTTGGGTGATCTTGGGAGAGAGATTTAGCAAATACGAGATAACATCTCGGCTTTTAATTTGAGTGGCAAACTTTTCAATCTGCTGACGCTTTATATCTCGTCTAGCTTTGAGCAGTTCCTCTTTGCTAGAAAAACCATGAATAGCTTTTTGTGCTTTCGTCATTTTAGACGCATTTTTCAAGATAGAAGCTTTTATATCATCGTTGCGATAAATTGCAATGACCTCACATTTAT
>CAVFJE010000053.1:16714-17110 GCA_963622845.1 Dialister sp. CAG:486 | reverse complement strand
ATCTAAACAATAAATCCACTCACCTTTTGCACGCTCAAGGCCGAAATTGCGTGCGACACCTGGTCCTTCGTTGGGCTTAGTAATATAAGTTATACGTTCGTCTGTTAATTTCAAGTCTGACACTATTTTCATCGTTGAATCCGTGGAACCGTCATCTATGACAAGGACCTCAAAAGAGGTAAAGGTCTGCTCAATTACACTTTGCAAGCATTGCTCAATCGTGTCCTCTGAATTGAAGACTGGCACAATTACACTGATCAAAGGACTTGTCATTTTCGCTCCTTGATGTATAGGAAAATCTCTTTTGCACCTCTAAATGGGAGTATCGCATAACGCTGGAGTTTGCGTAGCACCGATGTGTTGGGGTTTTTCTTGTAATCTTCTAGGTATGGGTCG
>CAVFJE010000053.1:12288-16704 GCA_963622845.1 Dialister sp. CAG:486 | reverse complement strand
AAAGGAGCGTTTCGAAATGACCCGCCACATTTTTAATAGTCCTGACTCGCCTTCCCATTTTTGAATCACAATGAACACGGCGCATATAAATTTGCTCATCTAAAAAAGATGTACGACTTGAAATTAGCATCGCTTGAACAAGCAAAAGAAGATCTTCGTGAATATTATCTTCCTCAAATTTAAGCTTGTTTTCAATCAAAAATTCTCTGCGATATGCACGCAATGCGCCTTGCGGAAAGAATTCTCCACAGTTGACCATATTTGCGAATAACTCTTTTCCAGTATACACTCCATCAAAACTTCGCCTATTGTCATAGTTTTCTCGAACCCGCCGATGAGCTTCCAATGACTCGTAAAAGCTGTGAGCATTAAAGTATAGGTCATCGAGCTGTTGAGACTCCATACGATCAAACACCTTTTCAATGACGCCAGACTTCAAATAATCGTCTGCATCCAAAAACATAATATATTTACCTCTTGCCTGTTCAAGCGCCTTATTTCGTGAACACGAGGACCCAAGATTATGATCGTTTCTCAAAATTTGAACAGCTATAACATTAGTCTCTAAGCACTTTTTTTGCCATGCCTTGGCAATATCATAAGAACCATCATCTCCACAATCATCGACAAGCAAAACTTCCAAGTCTGGCATATTTTGCAATTCAAGTGATGCCAGACATGAATTTAAATACTTCGCGTCATGATAGAAAGGTATGATTACAGACAGGTTCATATCCACCTATCCTTCAAATGCTTAAATTTGCGAACTATTCTTGGCGTCGAGTCCTTAAATTTTACAAACTTCTCAGCGCTATCCAGCAAAATCATAAGATCTGTGATCTCCCATGGCTGGTATAAAGATTTATCAAAGATGCCAGACTTGAATAATTTCACCATGTCATAGTGTGCCTGACGTGCAAACTCTAAATGAAGAGCCTTGTCTAATCTTTCGTAATTCCACACATAAGCGAGGAATTGTCTTCTCATCATTAAACGTGCTAGCAAATCCCTATTTTCATGTCTGGCAATAAATTTTGCAATTTCATCGTACTCAAGATGAACATATTTGGAAGTGTTTGGATTATTAATGCTTGAACTTTCGTTGTCCTGCCTATAGTTTACAAATGCTTTGTCAATCAACATTGCTGAAGATGCAGATGTCCAAAGCTTAAAAGAATATGATGTATCCTGGAAAGCCGCACCTGGAGTTTCTAGAAGTCTTATATTGTTGGCTGCGATCAAGTCGTATTTGACTATCATCGTCCAAATTGCAGGGTGAAAAAAGAAGCAATCAGTCTCTTGAGCTGGGGAAAAAATCATCTCTGGCATGATTTTAGTAGAAGATTCGATATATTCTGTCTCAAACCCTCCTCGTGTCCAAACTTTCTTATAGTTGCACCTTACTATATCCAAATCACTGTCAAGAGCTTTTTGAAGCATCGTCACATACATGCCGCGGTCAATCCAGTCATCAGGCTCAAGAACGCCGACATAATCTCCCTCCGCATGCTCGATGCCAAAATTCAAAGTAGCACCGTAACCTGCATTTTCACGATCAAAAACTTTGAAGCGTGCATCTCCTTCCAAGTAATGTCTGGCAATTGTTAAAGAGCCATCTGTTGAACCATCATTAATCAGCAAGTACTCCACCGAATCGTCGTCTAACTCTTGAATTGCCAAAGAATTTAACGACTGTTCTAGGTATTTTTCCGCATTATAAATGGGCACTATGATTGTTAGTTTTTTAGACATCTACTAAGCTGCCCTCCAAGTTGGCCGATCGACCGTGCGCACATTGACGTAAACTACTTTTGAATTTTGAGAAATAATTTCATTTACGATTCTTTCCTTTTCCCTGATTTGATCTGCCTGACCAAAAGCAATCTCTATGTTGTTGTTGAGCTTTATTGTGGTTGCTGACACACTTGAAACCGAGATTGACTGGACCTGATCTTTCAAATTCGTAGTCATTCCTCGAAGAATCGCCAGAGCATTTAGCACCGTTGTGTCTGTGCAAGAACCACCGAGCTGCGGAGCAATTCCATTAGGGCAATCGGTGATATGAACGGCGCTCTCTGCGTCTGTATAAATATTCTGGCTAATTTGTGCGCCAGTCTCTGAGCTCTGCTCTGGAATCGCCATTATCCACATCCCATCAAGCGTAATTATCCAACTCTGTGATATCTGCTTCGCCCCAGTAGTAAAGTCTACAACAGCCCCGATACTTCTTTCGTGTACATGGATCTTAAGCGTATCTGGGAAAACTCTCTCAAAAGAAACGCTTTCCACCCAGGTGGTGCGCTTCATTCCTTCCTCAATTTTCGCCGAATCAAATGTCAGCAATGATTCGCCTACAGGTTTGACAGCCAATGCCTCGCATTCAGCTTGTGTTAGATGCTCTGCTCCTACATATTCAACGTTTTTAATGTTGAAAACGCCTGTTATTTGCAAGGATGCAAAACCCACAATTACGAGAATGAACAAAGATAAGGCAGTAACAAGTGCAATCCTTGATTTACGAACGCTCCTTTTGGCACTTTTGATGCCGGCATTTGCTTCTTGTTTCTCTTGTTTTGCTCGAGCTTTTCTTTTGACACTTTTCGATTTTCTGCGAATCTCACCTACCGTTGTAACATTGAGAGAATTCTTGCCAGACTTAGATTTTTGTCGTCTATCTTGAGGCACAACTTCGATCTCTGGCGTGTCTTTTCCAAGCGATCCACGATGTCTAGTTCTGGGATTTCCATTGATAGGTTTTTGCATTTCACAACCTTAAAATCCCAGCATTTTAACTTCACATTCGAGTTTAATGCCATTCTTTTCTAAAATAGTAGTCTTGATCAAATTGATCAACTCTAAAACATCTCTAGCGCTTGCGTTTCCTTCGTTGACTATAAAATTCGCATGAATTTCACTTATCCGAGCACCTCCAACAGATCTACCTTTAAGACCTGCATCTTCTATCAATTTACCAACGCTATAACCTGGCGGGTTCTTAAAAACACTTCCGCAAGACCTAAGATTAGGCTGACTACCTTGTCGCTTCTTTAAGGAAGCTTCCATGATATTCTTGGAAGAACCGAGCAAATCCTTCTCAATTTGCAGCTCACACTCTATAGCTATACCAAGTTTAGAAAGAGACGAGGATCTATATCCCCATTCGATATCGTTGCCAGAGATCTTTTTCATTTCAAAACCATCTAGAGTGCTTAAATAAGTGACAGACTTAACTTTTTCCCCAATCCAGCAATCCTTTGACCCTGCATTCATGAATAGTGCGCCGCCTAAGTTGCCCGGTATCCCGACACTGAACTCAAGACCGTGAATTGATCTGATAAAAGCTTCTTGAGTGAGATGTCCTAAACTTACTCCTGCTCCAACCGTGCAGAGACTGTTGTCCTCATCAAATGCAAATTTTCTAAAATCACGACCAAGTTGAATGACAGCCCCTCGAAAGCCGTCATCTGACACTAGAAGATTTGAGCCTTTTCCTATCAAAAACCATTCAACGTTGGCCGCCTTGCATGCACGAAGAACGCTTTGCAAGGCAGATATACTGTTCGCGACAATGAAATATTCAGCAGGTCCGCCGATTCCATAAATCGTGTGTGCAGAAAGTGGCTCATCGTAAGCTACATTTGCATCAAGATTCTTGTCTAAGAGCAACGAAGAAAGCGGATCGGTATGTTTCGCGACTGCTCCCATGTTATTAGCCCGCTGTATTCGCAAGAGTTCTCTTGCCTATCTCTGACAAGATGTGCGTGCCGATCTCTGTCACGTCTCCTGCACCCATTGTGATTATTAAATCTCCAGCTTGTGCGTACTCGGCAAATGCCTTTGGAACATCTACAAGTCTCTCAACGTACTGAGTTGAAGGATGCCCTGTGTGATCGAGGATTGTTTTCATGAAAGTCTTTCCGTTTACACCTGGAATCGGTAGCTCGCCAGCGGCATAAACGTCAGTGAATATTAGTGAGTCTGCCTCATCAAAAGCCTCGCCGAATTCCTCAGCTAAAATATCACAAAAAAGATGAACTCTTGAATATCGATGCGGCTGAAAAACTACATGTACACGGTTAAAATCGAGACCCTTTGCCGCCTTAATTGTTGCTTTTATCTCGGTCGGATGATGTGCGTAGTCATCAACAACAGTGACGCCACTCGCACTTCCAACAAGTTCAAAACGCCTGTGTACTCCCGCAAAATCTCTAAGTTTTGTAGCTGCAAGTTCTACATCTAGACCAAGGGCCTCGACCAATGCTAAAACCGCAGTAGCATTCAATTCATTATGCATACCTGGATTTTTTGTAATGGCACTTTTTACTATTTTGCCACTAGCGAGTTGAACTTGAAAAGAAGAACCTACACCAACGCGAGCAGATTCAATAATTCTTACATCGCTATGCTCGCTAAAGC
>CAVFJE010000053.1:2273-12278 GCA_963622845.1 Dialister sp. CAG:486 | reverse complement strand
CATAAGTTATGACGTTATTTGCATTGTTTTTTGCAAGTCTGACAAGCTTTTCATCATCCGCATAAACTATAACTGGATTCAAGTCTGGCACCAATGAAATGAATTGGCCAAACTTTTCGTAGATTTCATCCAAAGATTTGTAATGATCGAGATGTTCGCTTTCGATTGAAGTTATGATTGCTGCGTAAGGCTCGATACTGGTGATTGATTTGTCCGATTCGTCTGCCTCGACTACATAATATTGCCCGCTACCAGGTCTGGCATTTGTGTTGTAAGAAAGCACCATGCCTCCAATAACAAATGTTGGATCTTCGCCTATAGCGTCCAAAGTGCTCGCAAGCATTGAGCTTGTAGTGGTCTTTCCATGCGTTCCTGCAACTGCCAACGTTTTTAAGTCTCGCCCCAGATAAGAAAGCAGCTGAGCTCTATGAATGATCCTAAGTCCACGTTCCTTGGCGGCAATTAGTTCAGGATTATCGTTCATGATGGCCGTGGAAACAACGACAACAACATCGTCTCCATCTGGTATATTTTTGGGATTGTGACCTATAGAAACTGGGATCCAATTTTGCTCAAGCTGCGATGTAAATCGAGATCCTTTCATATCCGAACCAGAGACTCTAATTCCTTGAGCAGCTGCAATTCGTGCCAGACCACTCATACCGACTCCACCAATTCCAATAAAGTGCAATTTATCAAAACTTAATAAGTCTTTATCTACCATTTATACTCCGTATATCCTACATTTTATGATTGATTAAATAAATTATATAGTAAATAAGCTTGCAATTCATGCCAGACTTGATTTTGTAAAAGAGTGAGAGGATTGGTGATAAAGCTTGTCTTATAGCAAGCCGCTACGTCCCATAACATCTCACGAACGTTACAAATCCACATAAATAACTATAATTGGTTAACAAAAGACACGATAAGGAGGAAAATAAGAGTTAAAAGAGCATAGCATTTCTAGCCTATTTACAAAATAGGACACTTGTTGGTTGGGAGAACTTTAGCACCAGCGAATCTAGGCTTGCAATTTCAGTTAATAAGAATCTGTGAGAATTTTTCTTACGCGGTGATATCTAATTCCCGTGATTCTAGCAATCTGAAAAGCGTTTGTCATGGTGTGCGCAGTATTGTGCACTTTAATCATTTTCGTCACAATCGCTATCTCGGTTTCACTAGATGCTTCTCTAGCTTTGAGCGGGTCAAACGTTGGAAAATTGTCTTTTAGTGCATTTTCCACATCAAAATCTGAAACCATAATTCTTGGCATTGGGTCTAGATTAGAATCTGAACTGTCTGTAGCCTCATGAACTTTTTGAATTACCTCCTCAATCATTTCGTGTTCAACTAAAAGCTCTCTATCAGCCAATTTGAAGTATGGATTCATGATGTCTCCAAACGTCGTCCACTTGTAATCCTGCGCACGATTGACCATTTTTGCACGAACGGGGTTATTAAAAATGTACGCCAAACAGGTAACATATTGAAATCGATCTGAAATCGGCTTGAGATAATAACGCGAATCAAAAACAGCGCCTTTGCCTCCTTTATGCCTGTTAAACCAACGGCAGAAACTACCGCCGATCGACTGAAATGCGCGCGCGATCATCTCGATGTCTCCCTCAACGACCATATGCGCATGGTTAGTCATTAGGGTCCATCCAGGTATTTTGACCTCGTATTTGTGAAAAGCTTTGACCATTCGATCAATGAACATCATTCTCACAACCATGTCGTCAAAAATGGGCTTACCATCGTGTGCTCGCACACAAACATGATAGGATCCTATCGGGGAAACCTCTCTAATTCTCTTGTTCATATTGTTCACCTCCTTCGGTTCAAAATTAAAAAATAATAAGCGTGAATGAACAATTGAGTTCATAAATGATACACGATCGAATCTTTTAAAAAACATTACGCGACCTTACGTTTTAAACATCAAAAGACTATTAAAACTACTTACACTTTTCTTTAATTTACCTTACGCAAAATCATTACTTTGCTACCTGCGAACTAATAGACTACAGAACAAATTACGCATCTTTTAAACACATAAAAGAACTGACAAATTTAAACTAAAAAGTTGGAAAGATCAGATTCGTGGATTCTGAAACACAAAACTTCTTGTTTGATTTTAGAGAGCCTTTTAAATATAAAGGTTACAGTGGTGAATCTTTAAGATCCGAATTTATTAAAATCATTAAAACAGCAATTATTTTCAAGTCTGGCATTATTTATAAAAAACAAAAGCCACGACGAGCATTAACTCTCGACGTGGCTTCAATTCATGCCAGACTTGGATTTAATAATTTATTTAGTGGGCATATAGCACTTAAAGAACCCAGTTCCAGCGTTATTTTTACTCTCTTCAAGATCCCAGCCGTGCACTTTCAAGCCTTCCCACTCCGTCTTGCTTGAAGTGTAGTGATGAGCAGATCTCAAAGCTTCGTTGTAGCAGGTGTAAATTGCGTTGTCGCCTCCGCTTTGGAAGACCTCTCCGGTAGTCGACAAGCTCTCCTTCACCCATCCTGCATTTGTTGTCAAGTTCGCAATTTCTTGCTCATCGAGAGTATAATAGTGCGAGTTTTGACCCAGAGCCCCTAAAGCTGCATTATATAGGCGATACACTGGTGTGCCTCCAGTTTGAGAAAGCCATGCGATGCCTTCGCCTATCCATGCATCTTCATTTTTGGTTGATATAGCTACCCAATTGTCATACTCCGACTTTTGAGTAGTGAAGAGGTGCTCTGAAGTAATCATGTTATACAGGCGATACACTGGCACGCACTCTTGATATTCGACCGCTATATCAAATGTGGTCTCATTGCCTGTCACAGTGTATTCGCTAGTAGTAAGTCCTGCGAGCGTTGAGGCTTTAACCTTGTCATAAGACACCTCTTGTGCAGCCTCACCCATGCGTCTTGTCCACTCTGCGTTATCTTGAGTCCAAGTAGACTTGTCGTAAGTTGCACTTAAAGAGACTCCGTTAATTGACGCACTCTTGAAAAGTGTAACGTTATTAACGGTGGAAGTTTCTGTCGCAGAAGCATTTGCAGAAGTTTCTTTCGCTGCGACACGCAAGCTAATTTTGTCTCCAGCCTTTAGCGTGGTAGTTGCAGCATCATAAGCTTTTCCATTCACAAGAATAGTGGATGAGCCACTTCCTGCGGTGCTTTGACCCTCACTGGTCTGACCAGTTGTAGTGTCGATAATATTTAAGTCTGGCGTCTTTAAAACGATGGTGTAAGTGCTATCAGTAAAGCTTGCCTGCGCGGCATTTCTCGATATACACTCAATGACGCCGCTTCCATCTTTACCTCTATTATTCAAAAACGTCTCTGTTCCAAGTGATGTAATACTCCTTGGAAGCTCAACGGTCTCAAGCAGCCCTTCCTTAAATGCTTTGTTGCCAACAGTCTCAATACCCTCTTCTAAAATTAGGGTCTTAAGCGTTGTTGCCTTATATGTTCCCTCAAATGCAGACTCATCAATTGTCTTTACGCTTCCCGGAATTGTCAAAGTAGTAAGGCGATGCAAATGGAAGGCCTTTTTGCCTATTCTCGTCACTGAAGATGGAATGGTTAGCTCCGTAATTCTATCTCCGCCGAAAGCTTCATCTCCAATTTCTGTAACTGTGTCAGGAATTGTAAGGGAAGAAAGATTAGTGTTCGAACTGAATAAACCTGCAGGAATCACAGTCAAATTAGAAGGTAGCTCAACTTCAGTGATTAAGTTCGCACTAAAAGCTCCACTTCCAAGGGTGGTGACAGTATCAGGGATTTTCACAGAAGCTAGTTTGTTGCCCTTAAATGCACTGGCCCCTATTGAAGTTAGACCTGTGAAGTCAAACGAAGTGAAGGAGTTAAAGGCGAAAGATTTTGCACCTATAGTCTTAAGCCCACTAGGCAATACAACTGATGACAGACCATAAGGTGAGTCATAACCACCAGTCTTATTTGGCTCTGCCTCTTCCTCTAAACTAAATGCTCCATCGGCAATAGCAACGATCTCTTTTCCCCCTGGAGTTAAGTCTGGCAACACTAAAGCCGAGTTCGACTTGTGTTTTTCAGCACCAGCAGTAGTCCAGCCAGTAATCGATGCGTTATCTTCATCATAAGTAAAGTCATCAATTGTCCAGCCACTGCCAGCTAACTTATCGAAAACTACAACGTGAGAATAATTTTTTGCAAATTCTGTATTGTAGTCAAGTTGAGCTTCATTTGAGACCTTCAAGGTCACAATTGGGTTAGCTGCTGTTGTTTTGTTGCCAAAGATGCAATCAGCAGCAGAATTTTTTGCTGACAATACAACAGAAGCAGGCAGTTCAACACTAGTTAGTGCATTTCCAATAAAGGCCTCCTTGCCTATAGTCACAAGCCCCTCGTGAAGCGTCAAAGATGTCATCTTCTTTGTCAAAGATTCTTTAGCAATCCTAAATGCTGTTGAGCCAATTTCAGTTACTGAACCAGGTATTTCCAAAGTCTCAATTTGATGGTTCATAAATGCACTCGTGTCAATTTTTGTAAGAGTAGATGGCAAAGATAGATTCTCAACAAACGAACCAGAAAAAGCCATTCTGCCGATGGTCTTCACGCCTTCAGGAATGGTAATGGTTGTCAACGCATAGCCTTCGTGATCATTAGCTGAAGTTAGCATCGATTGCGGAATGTCAACGCAATTTGCCGATAGCTTCACGCTATTAAGCTTACTCCAGCCTGTAAAAGCACCATTTCCAATCGTTGTAACAGAATCAGGAATAACCAACTCTGTCAATTTATTGTTTTGAAACGCTGTTCCTCCTATCTCGGTAAGCGAATTTGGAAAGTTAATAGTGCTCATCTCGTATTCATAAGTTTTAGTTGCGTTTAGAGCAAATGCAAAATTTCCTATCTTTGTCAAACTATCAGGCAAAATTACGCTTTGAGGCGTGTAGAGTTTGTTATTTGCCGTATCCTCATAGACGAAAATGCCTTGCATTGCCGAGCCTGCTCCAAGAGCTGTAATGACGGTTGTCCCATCATCGCTAGTTGAAGGCAAAACAATGTTTGGGTTAACAGCGATTTTTGCCTTCCCAGAATCAGAGAGACCAGTGATAGTTTCCTTAGTTTCGCTATAAGTGAAGTCACTTACACCCCAAGGTTTTTGCAAGTCTGGCATCGTTTCATTTTTAAGCACAGAGACGTTGCCATATTCGACATGGCTTCCAAGTTTATCACTATTTGCAGCATAGAGCCAAACAACACCGCCTTTTTTCTCAGCTGCCGTGGCACCTGTAGCTGTTACGGTCTCCATACCTGTGTTTTGCAAAAACGCCCACTTATGCAATTTTTCTGTGTTCTCCGGTAGCACACAAGACTTAATCTTGTTTATTGCAAAGCACATGCTATCAAAATTGGTTGGAAATGTGGTTTTCTCAGGCAAATATAGCGACGTAATTTCATTTTGACCGAACGCTGCTTGGCAAACATACATGATTGAACTTGGCAACTTTACGGCCTTGATCTTCGAGTTCTTAAACGCGTTGCTTCCAATGTATATCACACCCTCAGGAAGATTTATACTCTCGAAGTTATTTCCCAAAAATGCACTCGATCCGATGAAGAAGTTTCCTCTCTCCGTTACATCTGTCCCAACTTTCCATTGTGCTCCATCCCAAGAAGTTTTGACATTTTCAGGTATTACAATACTAGTCAAACCAAGATTCTTAAAAGCGTTATCGCCAACACCTGTGACTTGCTTGCCATCCGGGTCAACACTCGGGATCACAAGCTCCTTGTTGGAATCTAACTTCGCTTTGCCATTATCGTTTAGCCCAGTTACTACCCATTGCGTAAAATTCTTCGTTGTTGAATACTCGTCGGCAGGCCACATGCAAAATTGCTGCTCTGCATAGTTGAAATCCTCTGCAGTAAATTGATTAGCACCAGTATAGAGAATTGTCATGTACTCATTGCGAGGAAAATTGGTCTCGTCCAAGTATTGCTTTTCATAATCAGAAACGTAAATTTTAGTCTTTACGACAGGAGTAGAGGAGTCACTATATTGCTTTTGAAAGGCATTCTTGTGGATAGAAGTGACGCTCTTCGGCAATTTGACTTCATTTATGACTTTGTTTCTAAAGACTGCATTTCCAATTGAAGTCAGACCTTCGTTTAGTTCAAGTGTACACTTGTCAGTTAAATAATTCTTCGTTGAAAAAGCATAATTGCCAATAGTTTCTATGGTAGAAGGTAGCTTGATGTTTTTGATATTGTTACCCGCAAATGCATTTTGACCTATTGTTGTAAGCCCTTCATGAAGCTCAAGTTCAGTCAAGTCTGTCATGTAATTTTTAGCATCAGAGCATCCAAATGCGCCAGCAGTTATCTCTGTCATTGCCTTAGACAACTTTATGGTGTGAAGGTTCTTGCAAGTTGCAAAAGCACCAGCTCCAACTGTCTTTACAGTATCAGGCAACACAACAGATGTTAGGTTGTTTGCTTGAAAAGCCGTCGCGCCTATCTCCTCAAGTGCATAGGGGAACGTAACCTCTTCAATTGCACTATTTTGGAATGCGAAAGCACCTATCTTTTTTAATGATTCAGGCAAATATACGGAACTAATTGTCACTCCTTCTGCTCCAAAAAGACCTCGTCCGCCAGCTGTGGCAGCGCCAATCTCTCTTACGAAAAGTCCATCTGCGTCGACATCAGGAATAACAAGGTGGCTTTCTGTTTTGATTTTTTCTTTACCTTGTTCGCTAAATCCAGTAACGATTGCACCTGTACCATCTTGCGTCCTACCCCATGTAAAATCCTCGATTGTCCAGACCTGACTTGCATTCCTTGTAGCTTCTGTACCGTCATTAACGATCAGCTTTTGAAACTCTGAGCGCTGAGATGCAGTCGTTCTGTCAACCGTGTGAATACGTTGCTTGATTTCTAGCTCAGCATTGTCTGTATACATATAAACGATGCCAGACTTCAACTCAATGCCATCTTGAGCAGTGTACTTCTTCAGATTTTCGCTAAGCGTCTCACTCACTACCTCCATGCCAGGGTTCCACGCAAATACGTTTTTGTTGACAACTTCCGTAAAATTAGGAAGACGAACCGACTTGATCTTATTATTCGCAAAGCTCAGCCCGTGCATCTCTAATTGAAAATCGCAAGTTGTAGGAAAGTCTACTCTAGAAATTAGATTCTTTGCAAAACTTTGATTTTCAATCCACCATATTGTTTTTGGCAATTTCACGTATTCAATTTTGTTGATATAAAAAGCGTTAGCTAAAACAGCAATGACTCCTTCAGGCAATTCAATAGATGTTAGACTGTTCTTTGTAAATGCACCCTCCCCGATTATGAAGTTGCCTCGCTTCGTAATACGATTAGTCACTTGATCATCATAATCAACTAAACATCCGCTCTTAAACTTGACAGACGTCAAGCCTTTCTCTGCAAAGGCTCTATCTCCAACGCCGATAATCGTGTTTCCAGCGTCATCTTTTGCAGGGATAACAAGCTCTTTATTCGTTTCTAACTTGGTCAAGCCTGTATCGCTAAAACCTGTCACAACTTTGCCAGAAATCGTAATCTCGCGTGTGTAATCGCACCCATAGAGGTCCTTGGAATATTCACCATAAGTAAAGTCTGAGACATCCCATTGCTGTAATTCGTCTGTGGCTTGTGTAGCAATTTCATCAACATTGCTTGCATTATTTGCAAAAGCCATCAATCCATTAAAACCCAGTGCACAGCACACCAACAAACTTGCACTTAACAGGAGCGATACTAGATGTTTTCTCTTCATTAACTAACCTTTCTTCTCTAATCTTCTAGATAATTTATTTAGTGGGCATATAGCACTTAAAGAACCCAGTTCCAGCGTTATTTTTACTCTCTTCAAGATCCCAGCCGTGCACTTTCAAGCCTTCCCACTCCGTCTTGCTTGAAGTGTAGTGATGAGCAGATCTCAAAGCTTCGTTGTAGCAGGTGTAAATTGCGTTGTCGCCTCCGCTTTGGAAGACCTCTCCGGTAGTCGACAAGCTCTCCTTCACCCATCCTGCATTTGTTGTCAAGTTCGCAATTTCTTGCTCATCGAGAGTATAATAGTGCGAGTTTTGACCCAGAGCCCCTAAAGCTGCATTATATAGGCGATACACTGGTGTGCCTCCAGTTTGAGAAAGCCATGCGATGCCTTCGCCTATCCATGCATCTTCATTTTTGGTTGATATAGCTACCCAATTGTCATACTCCGACTTTTGAGTAGTGAAGAGGTGCTCTGAAGTAATCATGTTATACAGGCGATACACTGGCACGCACTCTTGATATTCGACCGCTATATCAAATGTGGTCTCATTGCCTGTCACAGTGTATTCGCTAGTAGTAAGTCCTGCGAGCGTTGAGGCTTTAACCTTGTCATAAGACACCTCTTGTGCAGCCTCACCCATGCGTCTTGTCCACTCTGC
Source organism: Dialister sp. CAG:486 (assembly GCA_963622845.1). Taxonomy (GTDB): domain Bacteria; phylum Actinomycetota; class Coriobacteriia; order Coriobacteriales; family Eggerthellaceae; genus CAVFJE01. The sequence continues at coordinate 3,826 of CAVFJE010000053.1, read as the reverse complement.
GTTATCTTGAGTCCAAGTAGACTTGTCGTAAGTTGCACTTAAAGAGACTCCGTTAATTGACGCACTCTTGAAAAGTGTAACGTTATTAACGGTGGAAGTTTCTGTCGCAGAAGCATTTGCAGAAGTTTCCTTCGCTGCGACACGCAAGCTAATTTTGTCACCAGCCTTTAGCGTGGTAGTTGCAGCATCGTAAGCTTCGCCATTCACAAGAATAGTGGATGAGCCACTTCCTGCAGTGCTTTGACCTTCATCGGTTTGACCAGTTGTAGTGTCGACTAAATTAATCGTCCAATCGCTCTGCCATTTCGCATAGATTATAATGTCGCTCTCAATCCTCTTTGTAAAATCGAACTGAGTTGTAAACGTCGCATCAGTAAACCAACCTTCAAAGGTGGCTCCGCTTTTAGTTGGATCGGCAGGTTTTGTAAGAGTATCTCCAACATTTAGCGTTACATATTGGTCCTCTCCATAACCTCCCAAATCAAAAGTAACATACGCAGGCACAACAACCTCAACGTCAACGTATGCTTTTCCATCGTATTCAGTTTCATCAATATATGTAAATACGTCCACAAAATCGTCGTTTGCCTCAACAGTAACAGTGTGCGCTGCTTTTAAGGCATACATCGACTGCGTATTGTCTGTTGAATCCGTGGTTTTTAAATCCCAGTCACCTTCAAATTTCATGGCTTCCATCTCGTCATCAGGCAAAGAAAATGTTGCCAGTCCATCAACTCCTGTTGGTGAAGTGAAATAATATGTGTCTTGATCAGCAAACTCAGCGCTGCTATTTACGAGCTTGAACTCTACTCCTCGAACAGGATTGCCAACGCCGTCAACTGCGCGCAACTTCAAAACTTGATTTTTATTAAGAGCGTCAACAACAACCGTTGCGTATCCGCTGTAATCTTTGCTATCTACTTGAGAAATCTTGCCACCACTAACTTTGACCGAAGCTGGCGTCTTAACTGTATATTTATCTTCATTTTGCAAGGTAAGTGAAAGATTATCACCATCTGTAAGACTTGAAACATCATAGTTCAAATAACCATATTCGTCAGTCGTGCCGGCGATATTAGTTGTTCCAAGCTTGAGCGAGACACCTTTTATAGCGCTGCCTTCATCATCAACAACTTTAACGCCCAAGACGTTGTCAAAATTATGTTGACTCGCTCCGCCATAAACCAGAGCATATTTATCGCATCCTAGACTTTCAGTTTCAAAAATGACAGTCCCATCTTTGAGTTGTCTCCATTTGTCAGAGGCAATCTCCGTTGCGGTGTTGTTCTCATCAACTCTATAGAGCTTGTCAACAATCTTCGTCGAGCTCACCTGAATCTCAGTCGTAAAGGTGTTGCCGAACATCTTACAATTTTCATCTCTGGCAGTATTTCTAGCCTTGATATCATAGACCTCATGGTCTCCACTAATCCCGCTAATAATCTCTTCTGTAACATTTGTAATCAATTGTGGAGTTCTTCCACTTCTTTCATCCGTAAAGTCAATGCCCCTTACGCTCACGGTTCCATCATCGTTTGAAATTTGATTGTAGC
>CAVFJE010000053.1:0-2263 GCA_963622845.1 Dialister sp. CAG:486 | reverse complement strand
CATTAAATCAAAGTACCTAATTTGATAGCAGCATCTATGATCATAGGCTGACACTAATGGCCAATATTCACGCAAACTCTCGGGATATTCGGACTTATCTTTATAAACTATTGGAAAAGGATCAATTGCAAAGCCGCCACCAGTTGAAGAAACGCTTACAAGATAATTTACATCCTCTAACAAATTTGCACTTACAGACGTTGCATTAGAACTTGTAGTTGCGCCAACAGTCAAAGTTTCTATGTCTGACTTAAATGTGAAAGTCAATCCCGAATATGCTCCGGGTTGTTGATTAGAAAGAACTTGCCACGTTAGAGAGCCTCTTCTAGCATCATTAGCATCAGCTAAAGCCGTCTGTCTTTTTGACAACGTAATTTGCGTCACCTCTGGGTAACTCCAAACTTCTGGAGAAGCTACACTTTCAATAGATAGGGACTTTGTGCTTACCAACTTACCATCTCTAACCCACACGTAAGTTTTTCCTTCCCAAGTTGTATCTATTGGAAAGAAGATGTAGTTATGGTTTTTAATTAGAGAGACTTGTATCCCGCTGCCTGTTGACGTAAGTTCAGCTTCATTAACTTGTTTAGTTGCATTCCATATTTGAAACTTAACCCCTTCTACTTGAGTTCCACTCTCGTCTTTTACAGGTAACGTCAAAGAAACCCTTTCCGTCTCGAACAAATTTTTACCCTGCGTATGGAGCGATGACCCATCATCGCTAGACTCTGTTACTTCTTGGCTTCCTTCCTGCTGCGCATAGCTAAGCTTAATCGGTACCATGCTGAGAATTAAAACAAATGCTAAAAGAATTGAAATTACTTTAACAAACGAATACCTTGTCGTAATATTCATATGACCTCCCTATTAGGCACATCTATTTAATTGAAATTTGGATTTGCAGAAAAAAAATGCTACAGAAGTTGTTATTTAGTTAACCTATTACTATATCACAATTGTGAAAGCATCAAAAATGCTATTTCCAATATCCAGGAGTAACGAGCACCTGCTCGTCCCAGGCGGGCGTGACGATGACAGTTCTAGTCACCTTCTTCGACCACCTATGTTTTCCAGATCAACCACCTGTTGGCAACTTGTGCTGATTATAAAAATCCTCTGCACTATCAAATTCTGCGTGACAAGTATACCCATTGCGCTCGTCATTGCAAACATATTTCACAACTGTTTGAGTGACAGCCTCATGATGCACAGTCTCATACACTGACTCTACCCAAACTTTCTGACTCTCGGTCTTTGTGTCACTACCTTGGCTACCTCCACCAGATGATCCCTGTTGTGCGCTGCCTGAAGTGCTCGAAGAACTATCGCTTTTAGTCGAATTATCTCGATTGTTGTCAGACGAACTGTTCTTCTCAGAGTTTTTACTTCCATCGTTTTTCTTGTCAGAAGATTCACTAGTCGAATCACTATTAGAATCATCCTTTACGTTGTCGTCATTGTTGTTGTCATCAGAGGAGCCTTCATCAGTTTCATCTTGCTCACCTTTTACACTTGACTCAGGATCAGAACTACAATAAGCATCACTGTTGTATGCATCTTCTGTGACTTCTTCTTCTTTATTGATGAACTTATCAGAATTTGGAATTGCCGTGTCAGCCCAAAGACTATATGCGACTACACCCGCCAAAAAGACTAGCGAGGCAAAAATAACAAAAAAGAGGGACAAAACAAACGAATTGCGTCGAAACGCGCAAGTGTGTCCCTCTTTCTTCTCCATAAATATCTCGCAATATAGAGCTATTTTGCTATTTCTGTCGCTCTGCTCTCTCTGATAACAATAACTTTTACTTGACCTGGATATTGCGCTTGATCTTCGATCTCTTTTGCAATATCTCTTGCCAAGACAACAGCATGGTTGTCATCAACCGTACCTGGGTCAACCATAACACGAACTTCGCGTCCAGCTTGCATTGCAAAAGTTCTCTCTACTCCATCGTGAGAATTTGCGATTTCTTCTAATTGCTCAAGACGTTTGATGTAGTTTTCTAGCGACTCTTTTCTCGCACCGGGGCGAGAAGCACTGATAGCATCAGCAGCTTGAATGAGAACATCAAGAACGGTGTTAGGCTCGATGTCTCCATGGTGTGCTTGAATTGCATGCACTATCTCTGGCTTCTCGCCATATTTCTTAGCAAGCTCACCACCAATAAGGGCATGAGATCCTTCGCTTTCGTGGTCAATTGCTTTACCTAAATCGTGCAAAAGCCCAGCTCTCTTGGCTGGTTTAGGGTCTAGTCCTAGC
>CAVFJE010000052.1:0-5864 GCA_963622845.1 Dialister sp. CAG:486 | reverse complement strand
CCTCAAAAGCGTGGCGTCTGCACACGTGTTTTTACTTCTACACCAAAGAAGCCGAACTCAGCTCTTAGAAAAGTATGCCGTGTTCGTCTTGTTAATGGCATGGAAGTTTCAGCTTATATTCCAGGCATTGGTCACAACCTTCAAGAGCACAGCATGGTGCTCATCAGAGGCGGCCGTGTAAAAGACTTGCCAGGTGTACGTTACAAGGTAATCAGAGCTGCACTAGACTGTGCTGCTGTTGACAATCGTGCACAAGCAAGAAGCAGATATGGCGCAAAACGCCCTAAGTAATTTATTGAACTACTACCTTCTTTTCTTGTTGTAAATACAGACAAGTAGAGAAGAATTATTAAGGAAGGAGAGGTGTTATATGCCTCGCAGAGCACCCGCAACTCATCGTCCGGTGGTGCCAGACGCTAAATACAACAACCGCCTCGTGACGCAGCTTATCAATAAGATCATGCTTGATGGCAAAAAATCTTTGGCTGTACGCATAGTTTACAGTGCATTTGACATTGTTGAAGAGAAGACTGGCGAAAAAGCTCTAGACGTCTTCAAGCAAGCTATGGAAAATGTCAAACCTCAAATCGAGTGTAAGCCAAAGCGTGTCGGTGGTGCAACGTATCAAGTTCCACAAGAGGTTGATTCAAGAAGATCAACAACTCTAGGAATTAGATGGCTCGTTGATTATTCGCGTGGAAGAAAAGAGCATACAATGGCTGAGAGACTCGCGAAAGAAATAATGGATGCAGCAAATAATACTGGTGCTGCTGTGAAGAAGCGTGAGGATATGTTTAAGATGGCTGAAGCCAACAGAGCATTCTCTCACTATCGTTTTTAAAGGTTAAGGTGAGGTAAAATGGCAAAAAACGATCTTCAACATACACGAAATTTTGGCATCATGGCTCACATCGATGCTGGCAAAACTACAACTACCGAGCGTATTCTCTACTACACCGGTAAAACTCACAAAATTGGTGAGGTTCACGAAGGTGCTGCAACCATGGACTGGATGGCTCAAGAGCAAGAGAGAGGCGTTACTATCACGTCTGCTGCTACGACTTGTTTTTGGAATTATCCAGGTGGTGATGATAAAGGTGAGCCATATCGCTTCCAAATCATTGACACACCAGGTCACGTAGACTTTACAGCTGAAGTTGAGCGCTCCTTGCGTGTTCTTGACGGAACTGTAGCAGTTTTTGATGCTGTTGCTGGCGTTCAACCACAATCTGAGACAGTTTGGAGACAAGCTGAGCGCTATGGCGTTCCAAGAATTGCTTTTATCAACAAGTACGACAGAGTTGGCGCTGATTATTTCCATGCGATCGAAACTATGAAAGATAGACTTGGAGCTCCTGCTCACGCTGCACAAATTCCTATGGGTGCAGAAGATGGATTTTGGGGAGTTGTTGACCTTGTCACGATGACTGCATGGGACTTCAAAGCTGACGACAAGGGCATGACTTACCCTGAGCCTATGGATGCTATTCCTGATGAGTTCGTTGAGCAAGCAAAAGTTCTAAGACAAGAACTTCTTGAGGCTGCTGCTGATTGTGACGACGAAGTCATGGAAAAAATTCTCATGGAAGAAGAAGTAACAATTGACGAGTTTAAGGCAGCTATCAGAAAAGCTGTTATCGCTTGTAAGCTAAACCCAGTATTCGTTGGCTCTGCTTATAAGAACAAAGGCGTACAAGAGCTCCTTGATGCTGTTGTTGATTATCTTCCTTCTCCAACTGACATTAAGGCTATTGAGGGAATTAATCCAAAGACTGAAGAGACAGAGTCTCGTCCAGCAGATCCAAATGGACCTTTCTCAGCTCTTGCATTCAAGATTATGACTGACCCATTCGTCGGTAAATTAACTTACCTCCGTTGTTATTCAGGCACTCTTGAGTCGGGATCTTATGCACACAATGCTACTAAAGACAAAAAAGAGCGCGTGGGACGACTTTTGCAAATGCACTCTAACCAAAGAACTGACGTTGACAAGTGCGTTGCAGGTGACATCGTTGCAGTTGTTGGTCTAAAAGACACAGGTACTGGCGACACTCTCTGTGATGAGAAGGCTCCTATTATTCTAGAGTCAATGGAATTTGCTGATCCAGTTATCGACATTGCTGTTGAGCCAAAGACAAAGGCTGAGCAAGACAAGATGAGCATTGCGTTGCAAAAATTGGCTGAAGAGGATCCAACATTTAGAGTTTCGACAAACCATGAGACAGGTCAGACAATTATTGCTGGCATGGGCGAGCTTCATCTAGAGATCATTGTTGACAGACTTCTTCGCGAGTTCAATGTTGAAGCTAATGTTGGCAAACCTCAAGTTGCTTACCGTGAGCGTCCAGGACACGAGGTTTTGGGTGCTGAGGGCAAGTTCGTTCGCCAAAGTGGTGGTCATGGTCAATATGGTCACGCTGTCATCAATATGTATCCACAAGAGCCAGGTGCTGGATATGAATTTGAGAACAAGATCGTTGGCGGTGTAATTCCAAAAGAGTTCATCCCTGCTGTAGACAAGGGCATCAAAGAAGCTCTAAACTCAGGTGTTTTGGCTGGATATCCAGTTGAGGATGTTAAAGTTGAGCTCTATGATGGATCATTCCACGAGGTTGACTCAAGTGAAGCAGCTTTCAAGGTCGCTGGTTCAATGGCAATTAAAGAGGCTCTTAAGAAGTCAGATCCTGTAATCTTGGAGCCTGTTATGAAAGTTGAAGTTGAAACACCTGATGAGTATACTGGTTTTGTAATGGGAGATATTCCATCTCGTCGTGGAGTTATTCAAGGTCAAGAGCAACGCGGAAACGCAGTTGCTATTGATGCTAAGGTTCCGCTTTCAGAGATGTTTGGATATGCTACTGATCTTAGAAGTGGCACTCAAGGCAGAGCTACATACACAATGCAATTTGACTCTTATGAACCAGTTCCGAAGTCTGTTGCAACAGAGATCATTTCAAAAGCTGGCGGAAACGCTTAATTATAAGAGTCGAAAAATTAGTATTGGAGGATAAAAAAGTGGCTGAAAAGAACATCCGCATTCGTCTGAAGGGCTATGACCACGAGTTAGTTGACCAAAGTGCAAAACTAATCGTGGAAACAGTTGAGCAGACTGGTGCTAAAATTTCTGGACCAATTCCACTACCAACAGAGCGTAACATGTATTGTGTTATTCGCTCTCCACATGTAAACAAAGATTCACGTGAGCAATTTGAGATTCGTACTCACAAGCGCTTGATTGACATTTTGGAGCCAACTCCAAATACAGTCGATTCGCTCATCAGACTATCTCTTCCTGCTGGCGTAGACATTGAGATTAAGCTTTAAAAGGAGGTGTTAGCAAGCTATGATTAAAGAAATTTTCGGAACAAAATTGGGCATGACCCAGATCTTTAACGAGGATGATAAAATTGTGCCTGTCACCGTCATTAAAGCTGATCCAAACGTTGTTTGTCAAGTAAAAACTGTTGACTCTGATGGATATAATGCCGTTCAGCTTGGTTTTGGCGAAGTTAGGGCTGATAAACTCAATAAGCCTGAGAGCGGTCATTTTGAGAAAGCTGGAGTTGAACCAAAGAGATATTTGAGAGAAACTCGCGTAGAGGATGCCTCTGACATTAAAGTTGGCGACACACAAACAGTAGAATTTCTAGCAGATGTTACTAAGGTTGATGTTACTGCAACTTCTAAAGGTAAAGGTTTTGCAGGTGTTATGAAGCGTTATGGATTCGGTGGCGGTCCTGGTGGACACGGTTCACACTTCCATAGAGCGCCAGCATCGGTCGGACAATGCGCAACTCCTGCACGTGTTTTTAAGGGTAAGAGATTGCCTGGACATATGGGTGTTGACACTGTGACAACAAGAAATTTGAAAGTAGTGCGAATTGACAACGAACAAAATTTGATTCTGCTAAAAGGTGCTGTTCCTGGTGGAGTTAATAGTGTAGTTCGAGTTCGCGTAGCAAAAGCTTAAATGAGCAAGACAAGCATCAATATTTTGTAGGAGAAATAAATAATGGCAACTATTGAAATTAAAGATGCAACAGGCAAGGCTGGCGGCAACGCGAATCTTAATGATGCAGTGTTTGCTATAGAGCCAAATTTGCATGTTATGCATCGCACTGTGACTGCACAAAGAGCTTCTTGGAGACAAGGCACAAGTGCTGTCAAAAATAGAAGTGCAGTTAGAGGTGGCGGAAAAAAGCCTTGGAGGCAAAAAGGCACTGGTAGAGCTCGTGCTGGTTCAAGCAGATCTCCAATTTGGAGAGGCGGTGGTGTTGTATTTGGACCACTTCCACGTGATTATAGCAAGAAGGTCAACAAAAAAGAGATTAAGCTTGCGATGAGAAGTGCACTATCGAGCAAGGTAAATGATGGAGAACTCATCGTTATTAAGGCTCTTGATTTCGAGAAACCTTCAACTAAAAAAGCAGTTGAAGTCCTTAAAGCTCTAGAGTGTGCAAATGAGAGAGTTACTCTTGTAATTCCAAATGATGCTATTGAGGTTTATCTATCATTTAGAAATTTGAGAAATGTTGACATTTTGCCAGTTAATGACATTAATACTTATGAGCTAATCGACAACAAGAAGCTAATAATTGTTGAGGATTGTTTAGAGTACATCGAGGAGGTGCTAGGTTAAGATGCAATTAGACGCAAGACAAATAATTTTGCGCCCTGTTATCTCAGAGCAATCTTTTGACCAAACTGAAAATGGTGTCTATACATTCGAAGTGGCAAAATCAGCTAATAAAATTGAGATTGGCAAGGCTGTAGAGCAAATCTTTGGCGTTAAAGTTACTAATGTTAATACCCTTAACGTCAAGCCAAAGATGAAGAGAATGAGATATAAAGAAGGTGCAACTCGTACTTGGAAAAAGGCTATGGTTACTTTGCAAGAAGGCGATACTATCGATTTCTATGGTGCATAATTAAGCCTTTTTTAGAAAAACTAAAGTAAAACCCCGAAACACTCGGGGTTTTTTCTTTATCTATGACAGTTAGATTTTCACTTAAAAGCCCTAGTCTAGTTGTATCCCATTAAAGAATCTAACAATTTTACTGCTTCAACTGCACTTGACGAATAACCATCGGCACCAATTTTGTCAGCAAAGCTTTGCGAAATTGGTCCGCCACCTATAATGACTTTCACTTGATCTCGGATTCCCTCATCTTTTAATAGTTCGATGACTTTTCCCATGTTGTCCATCGACGTACTCATCAGCGTTGATAGACCTATGGCTTGAGCTCCGTGTTCTTTAACAGCATCTACAAAATTTTGAACAGGCACATCGCGTCCCAAATCTATCATTTGATAACCTGATGCCTCGAGCATGATTTTTACTATGTTTTTGCCGATATCATGCGTATCGCCTTGAACTACACCGATTACAACTTTACACTTTGAGTTTGATTCATCTTGTTTGATATGAGGTTTAATAACATCAAGCCCATTGTACATTGCATCACTACAAATAAGTAATTCAGGAATGAAATACTCTTCACTTTCGAAAAGATCGGCAGCTTTATTCATGCCGTCTACAAGTCCGTTGAAGATGCCATCATTTGGATCATAACCCGCATCTATATATTCTTGAGCAATATCTTCTACCTCATCGTCACGCATGTCGAGCACGCAATCTGAGAGTTCTTGTAAAAGTTCTTCCTTACTTCGCATTTATACTACCTTTGCCTTCCTAAAAGAGTGTTGACACAGCGCGTTTTCACCTAAATTGATATATTTACAGATTTTTTAAGTTAATTAGATTTGCAGAATAAGTTGATTATTGCGCACATTCTTACTTTTTGAAAATGCCAATCAATTTATTTACATTTTACACGATGGAATATTTAAAACAACGCATTAC
>CAVFJE010000051.1:0-3718 GCA_963622845.1 Dialister sp. CAG:486 | reverse complement strand
CTTATAGATAGCTGAAAGAAAGAAATCCATCCCCACGTTCTTTATCATTTTCTTAATAGAGATCCTCATAACCGCCTTGCTTTACAGAAAAGCTGAATTTTCAATATTGTCCCCATCGTTAAAATATTCATTAAATTATTGCCAGACTTGAAATTTTACCAATTTATGAATTATTGCCAGACTTAAATATTTTCGTTGCATCAACAACGAGAACTAAGCAAAGGTTACTATATGCTAACTAATGAATTATCAGTCCTTTATTATGGAAAGGAACCGTGTATAAAAATGAAGAAACTAGATATTACAAAATCCGTTTTTGAGATAACCGAACAATATCCCGAGATTATAGATATTATGCTTGAACTGGGGTTTTCAGAAATTTCAAAAAAACCTATGCGAATGAGTGTCGGCAGAGTGATGACACTAGAAAAAGGGTCCAAGTTGAAAAATATCCCTATGGTAGAAATTATCTCTGCACTCGAAAAAAATGGATTTGAGATTCTAACTGACGAACCGATACAACAAAAAGAGCAATCTCAACAAGAGAAAGCCACTACACAACAAGATCGAAAAGCTTCAATTAAAAGTTATCTCCAAAGATTAAATGGAGGCGAAGATTTAGAATCTGTCAGAGATGATTTCAAAAAAGAATACAGTTCGGTTGACCCCAAAGAAATTATGGATGCTGAGCAACAACTCCTGTTTGAAGGAACCCCGCTTAGTGAGATCCAGCAATTATGCGATGTACACTCCGCACTCTTCCATGGGATAACTGCATCAGAAAATAAGGCAGAAGTAGCAAAACAAGTTCATGATGCACTTGATTCACAAAGCGCCGATGCATGCAAAGATCTCTCTAAAATCGTAGGTCATCCTATTTATACGTTCACCCGCGAGAACGAAGCTATGGCTTCTCTTATTGAAAAAATAAGAGAGGAAGCAAATTCAAATGATGCCAGACTTGAATTTCTAGAGGAGGCACGTAAGATTGCGGTACACTACGCAAAAAAGGGAGACCTTCTCTACCCTGTTCTAAATGTCAAATACGACATTTCAGGACCTTCGAAAGTTATGTGGACCGTTGATGACGAAATCCGAGACGAAATGACTGCGCTGTCCAAAACATCTGACAACCAAGATGAAACATGGTTGACACGTTTTGACACCGTCATTACGAGAGCAGAAGAGATGATATACAAAGAAACCAATATTCTTTTTCCCATTTGTGTCCAGCAATTTAGTGAAGAAGAGTGGATGGGGATCTATAAAGATTCAAAAGATTATGCAACATGTCTCGGCGTTGAAAATCAAGTCTGGCATGAATTTAATGAAGAAAGAAGTGCGGTTTCTCATGAAGTTGCCGACGAGGACATTTGCATCGGGGGCGGCTCTTTCAATCTCAAAGAACTTGAAGCCATGCTTAACGCTATGCCAATTGAAATCACTTTGGTAGACAAAAATGACACCAATAAATATTTCAATGAGGGACACAAAGTCTTCAAGCGCCCAGAGATGGCTATTGGCAGAGACGTTTTCACATGCCATCCGCCCAAAATTGAAGACGTGGTCAGAGGCATCATCAACTCGTTCAAGGATGGAAGTTGTGACAGCGTTCCAATTTGGATGAAAAAAGAAGGAAGACCATTCATGGTAGAATATTTTGCTTTAAGAGACAAGTCTGGCAATTATCTTGGTACAATGGAACTTGTACAAGATATGACTTTCGCTCAAGAGCATTTCATGAGCTTAGAGGAATAAAAATTGATCGACTCTCCACTTCTAGAAGGATTAGATGACAACACAATTAGCTCTCTAAAAGAGAGAGGTCTGATTACTTCTTCGCACTACGAACCAGACGAAACGATATTTAATATTGGAGATAGCGTTGATGTAATAGGAATAGTCGAAAGTGGGAGTATTATTGTTGAGAATATAGACCTATGGGGTCACAAATCAATACTTACAAAAATCTGTGTGGGAGGAGCCTTTGCAGAGACTTACGCTCTTTGCAAAGCTCCTCTTCAAGTGAGAGTAGTCTCTTGCGAAAAGACAAAAATCATATTTCTTCAAATGTCTAAAATGATGACAGACTTGAATCGAAGCTGCAATTGGTACAAGATAATCATGGAAAATTTGCTATGTGTTGCGCTTAGAAAAACTCTAACTCTATCAAATCGAATTTTTTGCACTTCACCAAAATCAATTCGAGGTCGAATTCTTGCATTTCTCTCATCTGAGAGCATAAAACACAAGTCACTAACATTCAATATTAATTTCTCTCGTCAACAAATGGCAGACTACCTTAACCTTGATCGATCTGCTCTATCTCGAGTTTTGAGCGAGATGAAAGATGAGGGGATAATCGACTACTACAAAAACACATTTAAGATTTTAAGAACTGAACATTTTGACTTTTGATCAGCTTTTCCTGCAAATATTCTTCCAACTCTTCTAGAAGAGTTATTGGAGTAGAAGCTCCTGCAGTAATTCCAATCGTGAATTCACAATCAACCGAATCGATAAGCTTTTTAATACCTGACAGAGGCAAATCTTGTGGTCTCTCTATATGATAAGTGTGACCACACTTGTCTTTGCAAATCTCGAATAATCTAGTCGTGTTAGACGAGTTTTTGCCGCCTAGAACAATGATAACGTCGCTTGTCTGTGCCAAATTTCTCGCAGCAATTTGTCTTTTATCAGTTGCCAGACATATAGTATCGGCAATCTCTACATCCGATGCAATCTTTGATACTTTCTCACAAATCGCATTGAAATTGTCTTTTTTTTGAGTTGTTTGGCAAACAATTCCAACTTTTTTATAAGTTTCAGCAAGTTCGCTTTCGTTAGAGACAACATCGACATTTACACCATTAGAGGTGGCATATGCAACGATGCTTTCAACTTCAGGATGTCCACATTCCCCAACTACTATGACATCCCTTCCATCTTTAGCCATCTTTTCAGCTGCTCTTTGCGCTCTCTTGACATGAGGACAAGTTGCGTCAACAATTTTGCACCCCTTATTTTGGAGATTTAACTCAACATCGGGTTTAACACCGTGACTTCTTAAAATAACAGTTCCATCTGCATCATTTTCATCTCTGGCAACTCTTACACCTTGTTTTTCGAGATCTTCTACGACAATTGGATTGTGGATAATCTCGCCTAAAGTACAAACACTATCGCAATTCTCGCAAGCTGAAGCTGCCAAATCGAGAGCTCTCGTAACTCCATAGCACGCACCAGCACTCTGTGCTCTAACTATTTTGATGTTCGTTTTCAAAATATTCACCCAGATCTTCATTATTTGGAAAGAGAGTTGCCATATCAACGCTTTCTTCATCGATATCATTTTTTAGAGCAAAAACTCTTCTCATAGCAAACCATGCACAAGCGTCCATTCGTTTACTTTTTTCAATAAGAGAAAAATCAGAGAGATGAAGTGGCTCTCCAAATTTAATCTTAACCTTGTTAAACTTTACAGGCTCTCCCTTTCTTTTGATTTCTCCAACACCTACTAGTGCCATAGGAATAATTGGAACATCGCCTGCCATCTTAGCCATTAAACAAAAGCCCGAGTGGAGCTTCATTTCAGCAGTTCCCTTGCCCCTTCTTGTTCCTTCCGGCATAATTCCTACAAGCTCACCCGATTTTAGCATCCTAGTAGCACGCTTAAGAGCAGTTCTATCTGCAGTATCTCTTGCAATTGGAAAAGCAC
>CAVFJE010000050.1:2425-4220 GCA_963622845.1 Dialister sp. CAG:486 | reverse complement strand
CTCGCTTCCTGGATCTTGTCTTAAGACCCATGAACCAAGATAGCCTGCGACGCAAATGCCAATCAAAGCACAGATAGGCGCCATCCAAGCAACTGTTAAACTCACTTTCTTCCTCCTAACAAATAAATTAAAAACAGTTATTCGATTACTATTGAGTTAAATCTTCTCTCTCTCAAGAGTAACTAAACTATTTTACCACCTACAGCGTAGATTTAGCCTTCAATTTTATTAGCCGACCACTAGCTAACGAACTTACATAAAAAAAACACGGTGACATAGTCCTTTAACACAAGACTTGTCACCGTGGATACTCGTTATGTTCAAGACTATTCTAAGCTATGAGTTTTTTAAGATCTTCCTCTGGTGTTGAAATAGGAGCAATTCCAAAGTTTTCCACTAGATAATTAAGAACATTTGGAGAGACGAAAGCAGGCAAAGTTGGACCAAGATGAATATTTTTGATTCCAAGGAAGAGAAGAGTTAGCAGGATACATACTGCTTTTTGCTCATACCATGAGAGCACCATTGAAAGTGGCAAGTCGTTAACTCCACACTCAAAAGCCTCTGCCAGAGCAATTGCGACTTTAATCGCACCATAAGCGTCGTTACATTGACCAACATCCATGATACGAGGAAGTCCACCAATTGTGCCTAGGTCAAGATCGTTGAAGCGGAATTTTCCGCAAGCAAGTGTCAAAACAACCGAGTCTTGTGGAGTTTGCTTGACGAAATCTGTATAGTAATTCCTGCCAGTACGCGCACCGTCGCAACCGCCAACAACGAAGAAGTGCTTAATTGCTCCAGCTTTAACAGCATCGACAACTTTGTCGGCATTCGCAAGAATAGCACCATGTCCAAAGCCAGTTGTAACTGTCTTGCCTCCATTAATTCCGCAAAACTCCATGTCTTCGCTATAGCCGCCAAGTGCGATCGCCTTTTCAATTACAGGTGTGAAATCTTTTTCTTCTCCAACATGCACCATCTCTGGATATGAAACTAGAGCAGTTGTGAAAACGCGATCAGAATAGCTGTCCTTTGGAGGCATTAAACAATTTGTTGTGAAAAGAAATGCCGCTGGGACGTTTGCAAATTCTTTTTGTTGATTTTGCCAAGCTGTTCCAAAATTGCCCTTTAGATGAGGATATTTCTTGAGCTCAGGATATGCATGAGCTGGCAACATTTCACTGTGGGTGTAGACGTTTACTCCCTTACCTTCTGTTTGTTCGAGCAAGAGTTTTAGGTCGTGAAGATCATGGCCAGAAATTACAATGAATGGTCCTTTTTCAACTTTCAGCTCAACTTCAACAGGCTCTGGTGTGCCATATGTGCCAGTATTAGCAGCATCGAGCATCTCCATGCAAGTTAGATTCCTCTCTCCTACTTCCATGACAACAGGCAAAAGCTCTTCCATGCCTGCATCTTCACTAATTGCACAGAGTGCCTTAACGAAAAATTTGTTGACGTCGTCATTGGTTGCACCTAATACAAGCGCGTGATAAGCATAGGCTGCCATTCCTCTAACGCCGAAGAGAATTAGCGACTTTAGGCTTCTGATATCCTCATTTGCATTCCAAATGTTTTCCAAGTCATAATCAAGAGAAGCGTCACCGACTTCATGGACTTGATTGATAAGCTCATTGATTGTCTCGTCGCTAAAGTTGACATTCGTCACAGTTGTAAACAAGCCTTCAATAATGAGTTTACTATCTTGCGGAGTTGGGTTGCTACCTATTTTTTTTGAAAGTCCGATTAGTGCACCAGTTAGCTTGTCTTGCAAAAGTGCAGTGTCATCCGC
>CAVFJE010000050.1:0-2415 GCA_963622845.1 Dialister sp. CAG:486 | reverse complement strand
GTATTAATGTAATATAATTTTGAGTTCATGTCGGTTGTTTTTTCAACGAAAAAAGAATTCATGGAAGATTATTTAGAGATAATTAGCAAATCAAATTTATTTATTGGAACATCAATCGATGAGATTCCATCAATGCTCAATTGTTTAGATGCTAGCATCAAGAAATTCAATAAAGGCGAATACATTTTGCACGAAGGAGACAATGTCCACGAGATATGCCTTGTGTTGAGCGGTTGTGCGATTGTCGTTCAAGAAGACAGTTGGGGCAACAGAAACATTCTCTCTAAAATTGAGCCATCTCAATGTTTTGCAACGGTCTATGCATGCTCTCGTGATAAAGCTCTTAATGTAAGCGTAATTGCAGATATGGGCATTAAAATTCTAGTTCTCGACATACGCAAAATCCTAGCTTCTAAAAATACCTCATGTGAGCACCACAATATTATCATTCACAATCTTATAGCTGAATTGGCTGATAAGAACTTAACTTTAGCTACAAAGCTTACTCACATGGGCAAACGTAGTACCAAAGAGAAAATCATGTCTTATCTATCTAGCGAATCTCAAAAGTGTGGCAAGGCGAAATTTAACATACCATTTTCTCGCCAACAAATGGCTGACTACCTTGGAGTTGAGCGAAGTGGCCTGTCACTAGAGTTAAGCAAAATGAAAAAGGCAGGCATGATTGATTACAACAAAAATCACTTTGTGATAAAGGCGCAACGATAATCACATTAGCTCTCGCAGCCTTAAATTGGTATAATATGAATGTTCTACCTAACGAAAAAGGAGGATTGTCAAGATGTTTGTCAGCACATCAGATCTAATTCCAGAAGGTAAGCAAGTTCAAGTTCTCGGTCTTGTTAGAGGCAACATCGTAACATCAAAAAATATTGGTCGCGACATTATGGCTAGCGTCAAAACTGTAGTTGGTGGCGAAATTAAGTCTTATTCGATGATGACTAATGAAGCAAGACAAATCGCTGAAGAAAGAATGGTTGAAGAGGCTGAAAAGCTAGGCGCCGATGGCATTATCTCGATGAGATTTTCTTCGGGCACTGTTATGCAAGGCACAATTGAGATGCTAGCATATGGCACAGCAATTAAATTCGTCTAAATCTTAAAAAATTTTCTATTCAACTAGTCCATATTGTTTAGCTACGTTTCTAAAATGAGGGAGCGATTTTTCTATGTCGCTAGTATCTAGACAATATGAAAGACGCACATATCCAGGAGCCTCAAAAGCGTCTCCTCCTACAGCGACAATGCCTTCATCTTCGAGTTTGTCTAAGAACTTATCATGATCTCCATCTGGAGCTTTTAACAAAAGATAGAAGGCACCTTCAGGCCATGGAAATTCAAATCCTAGCTCTTTTAGACCTTGCGCTAAAAGTTTTCTATTGCCATCATAATACGAAGCGTCAACCCTCAAATCTGCACAAGCTTCAGCTATTCTTTGAGATATAGCAGGCGCATTAACAAAACCTAAGTCACCAATAGAGAGAATTATTGCACGATAGAGCTCATCGTGCTCATCCATGCCAGGAGTTAGGGCTAAATATCCGATCCTCTCCCCCGCAATACTTGCAGCCTTTGAGTAAGAGTAACAAACGATTGTGTTTTTATAGAAATTTGGCCACCATGCCGATCTCACACCATCGTAGACTAGCTCTCTATAAGGCTCATCAGAAAGAAGCGCAATAGTGTGCCCGAACTCTTCTTGTTTTTTCTCGATAATAGTGGCAATCTTCCTTGCAATATCGTCCTTAAAAACTACCCCAGATGGATTTCCTGGAGAGTTTACAATAACCAATTTCGTCTTTTCAGTGAAGCACTCCTCAAAAGAATCGAGGGAAGGCAACATGGTTTTCTCATCGCAATCACAATAGACCATAACGCCATCAAAATTGCTAATATAGCCTTTATAAGCCCCAAAAATTGGCTTGAACAAAATCACTTCATCGCCGGGATCAAAAACAGATTGAAAGATGTTATTGAGACCACCTGCGGCCCCGACTGTCATAGCAATATCGTCAATTGTGTAACACCCGCCAAATTGCTTGTTAAGACACTCAGCAATTTTTTGACGAACAGAAGGATATCCTTGATCTTGCATGTATGAGTGAACTTTTGGGTCGGTAGTTGCTTGAGATAAAATCGCTTCTCTAACTTGCTCAGGGCAACGTGATGTTGGATTTCCAATTGAATAATCAAAAACTTCTTTGCCATCTTGTCGCAACTTCATCGCACGATCAAAAGCAATGCGAATGGGGCTTCTTTTTGCCATCTTCATCTTCATTTTGTTAGAAATCAACATAACTTTCACTCAATTCTTTTCTTCTTCAAAATTCTTGACAGGCATTAAAAATTCTATCAAAGTAATGCGTTGTTTTAAATAATCCATCGTGTAAAATG
>CAVFJE010000049.1:14856-16565 GCA_963622845.1 Dialister sp. CAG:486 | reverse complement strand
TCTATACTCTGCTAAGAGTGCCGTTGACCGACTTTGATATTCTTTTCGAAGCTTTCTGTATCTTTTCAAAAGCTCTCTAAATCTCTCTTTATTTTTTTCTGTTGTAAAGCCCGTTTCGCCATTAGGGTGAACCATTAAAATCTTTGTTTTATTGTGAACACGTTTGCCAGGGTATGCGTTTGCATCGAAAAGTATGATTCCTTGTCTAGAGCCTTTATTAGAAGCTAGTGAGAAGCGCTGCCCATTATAGGTCAAGGCATCTATAGCTCGTTCAACCTTGCCTCGTTTCTTTGATTTTTTAATTTCTTCAAGGTTGATATCTGTGACACCAAGCTCTTGCAATGCAACCAGTTTTTCATTTTTCTTAATCTTTTCTTTTAAGATTTGCTCACAATTGTTTTGTTCAATAAACTTCGGACCTTTTAAGTAGTCCTCAAGTCCATCTAAGATGAGCTCCGCACTGTCGTAGTTAAATTTCTTGATATCGCGCTTGAAATTCTTTTCTACTTTAGTCTTGAAATAGTCAATCTCTTTGCAAATACCACTAACAGATTGGATTACAAGTGCGTTTCTTACTGCGCAATATTTTTCATAGAACGCAGAATAACGCATGTCAAAATCTTCGTGCCAAACATTAATGCCATTCATCGTCATAAATTTTGGTTTACATCTCAGACCATATTCAGCATCGTCGTATCTTATAAAAAGTGGAAGCGGAAGGCCCTTTTCTTGAATTGTTTTCATAGGAATGCAACAAAACCAAAAAGCTGCGTATTTGTTGTCTCTCAATAAAAATTCAGTTTCATTTAATAGAACTTGATGAAAGACATTCATGTCGTGGTGTTTTTTAATTGCTCCAAACGATCCAGTCGCACGAGCTTGACCGACATCTTCAATTTGAATTGCTTGGTTGCCAAGCGAAAACATGGCGCCACTTACAAAGGCATCACGATACTCATCGTTTACTAAGCAAAGCAATCTAAGCGTCCGCTTTATGCTCTCTGGAGAAAGTTCAATATCGTCATCCATTATAAGAACATGAGTAGCGCTTCTTTCAAGTCGCTTAGCTTCAATCATTCCCCGCGCAAAACCACCAGAGCCACCAACATTTTGGTTTTGGAATAAATGAACCGGCTCACCATCAATTTCAGCTCTGTCAAGAGTTTTCGCATTGTCAACAACGATCATTTGCACTGTTGCAAACGCTGGATCGATGGAGTTCAAAACTTCTTCTTTGAATAATTTGACGTTGCGCTTTATGTAATCTTCTTTCTTAAAAGTTGTTGTCGCCAAAACAAGGTCCACGTGGTTAATCTTTTCTTCGCTGATTTCTGTATAGTAGTAGCAATTCTGAATGTCACAGCTCTCATGTGTGACAATCTTAAAAGCGAGCAAATCAAACTCGTTTAGCGGGTACTTGAAATCAACAATACTAAACTCGGTGCTATCTAGCTTTTCGCTTCCAACACACTCTCTGCTTATGCCAATTGTCTTCTTGGCGATTCCCTCAAAAAAGACTTCGCATTTTCCTCTTATTTCAAGGTGAATTGAAACGCAATCAATCGACGTATATTCTCTCCATTTTTTTAGCGAGAAAGAGTTGAAGTAAGTAGCAAAGTCGTAAGTGCCATAAGGAAGCAAAGTCTTGCCATCAATTTCTTGATTATCAAGTATGGGAGATGCTGAGAAGCAATATAAGGTTTTATAAT
>CAVFJE010000049.1:13421-14846 GCA_963622845.1 Dialister sp. CAG:486 | reverse complement strand
GTCCAAGAGTATGTTTGCTAATTTGAATTCCATTGAGATTCTTTTCTTAGGCTGATTGTTCTTTTAGAAGTTTTGCTAACAATTCTTGATCGTTTGTCTTTGTAACGTCGATTGTCAATCTAGAAATATATTCAGGCAATGTGCAACGAATATGTGACCCAGATTTGCTCAAGGTGCATTTATCCAATAATTCGTTTTTCAAATTGCAAACCTCTCTAAATTCGTCGTAATTTCGTTTGTATGCAACGTCCAATAAAATACGTTGTTGCAATGGACACGTTTCATACATTTTTCTTCGATAAAATTTTTTGGTCAACTTATATATTCTATCAAAATAAGTCTTGCCCTCAAAGTATTGCATGGTTGCACTATGCTTTAACATGTTGACTACATCACGCCTAAAGATTCGCTTCATCAATGTTGCATTGCGCTGCTTGCGTGATATTTTGTATTCCTTGACGATATACACAATGTCTTCAAGAAACAACAAATTTGAGTCTGGATTCGACCATGTTGTGCAAGATAGGTGTGATGTGGGATTGTCATATGATACATGGTAGTAATTTTGGTCAGCAGCGACAGATACAATGTCTGCCTTCAAATAAGCTCTTAAAACAAATGAGATATCTTCAGGCATAAAAGCGGGAAATCGCAAATTGTTCTCTTCAATTAAACATCTTTTGAATAACTTTAGAGGAGAAAAACTCCACATGACTTTACTGTTAAAAATGTCAACATTAGCTTGGTTTTCGTCGAACATTGATTTTGGCACAGCTCTGCCATTTTCACCCTTAAATTTAATCAAGAGCACATCAGAGCTCAACTCTTGTGCATGACCGATCATTTTGGTCAAAGAATTTTCAGCCAGCCAATCGTCTGCATCAACGAATAGCACAAATTCGCCTCTTGCCATAGACAGTGCCATATTTCTTGGTTGAGAAGGAGAACCGCTGTTTTTATCAAGCTTGAAAATCTTGATCGTGCCTGGGTATTTGTCCTTTAATTGACCAAGAATTTGCAAAGTGTTATCGACAGAGCAATCGTCAACAACAATGATTTCGAGTTTATCTTTGTCGAAGTCTTGAGCGAGGATTGAATCAATCGCCCTTTGAATTGTTGAGCTAGAGTTAAATGTTGGAATGAGTATGGATAGTAGAATTCTTGAAGACACTGTCGTAAATATTTATCAATTTGTTATTAGTAAATATTAACAGATCTACTTCCACTCTTTTTGAGTTATAATAATGAGCGGTTTTTGCGCCCGTGGCTCAACTGGATAGAGCATCGGACTTCTAATCCGGCGGTTGCAGGTTCGAATCCTGCCGGGCGCACCATTCTAACTGGTAATTTCCCTCAACTTGCCCCTAACTTTGGGTCTACTTTGCCCCTAATGACCCACAAGTTTTTTGCTTAGCTGTGAGCTAA
>CAVFJE010000049.1:12602-13411 GCA_963622845.1 Dialister sp. CAG:486 | reverse complement strand
GAAGATTCTACGCAGAAACTTGGGCTACAGCTTTCAGTATTGGCCTCTTCGGTTTCTCCCTTAACTCTAAATACGATAACTACGAGTGCTAAACCTACAATGATTGCTGTAGCAATTAGCGAGCCGTGATATCCGGCGAACGTTGCACATGTTGAATTTGTAATTGTTGCATGCGCAGTTATAACGCTCGCAATCGACACTAGTGTTGCAGTGCCGAAAGAGCCAGCCACTTGGTTAATTGTGTTGCCAGTGGATTGAGCGTGTTGTACAACTTTGTTAGAAAGAGAGTTGATTCCCCATGTATTTACTGGCGTCATCGTAAAGTCAATTCCAATTGCGAGACATGCATAAGCAAGTGTTACAAACCAAATTTGTGAATTCTCGCCTAACATTAAGAGCAGGGCTAGACCAACAATTGTCATGGTAACACCACAAAGAACAGGAAGTCGCACGCCATGCTTGTCGAAAAGTCTGCCTGCCAAAAGACCTGTTAGGGCACCAATGATGGTACCAGGTAAAAGAGTGAGCCCGCTTATTGTTGCAGGTTGCCCAAGTACTGTTTGGATATAGAGAGGCATAATCGTCTCCATGCCAATTAGTCCCGCTTGAAATAGAGCAACAATCAACACACCTGTTCTGTATTGCTTGACCTTTAAGACAGAAATTTTGAGCATTGGCTCTTCACTCTTTAATTGTCTTTTTGCATATATCGCAATTAAAACTGCTCCACATGCAATTTGTACTAGATTGACGGTGAAATTATGTGATGAGCTTAACGATGAGATGCCCAGTAGTAATAGGATTAGCCC
>CAVFJE010000049.1:0-12592 GCA_963622845.1 Dialister sp. CAG:486 | reverse complement strand
GCCCTGAGCTCGATAGGATTACAGAGAAAAGATCGAATTTTGCATCGTCAAATTTCACATCAATTTTTAGTATTGGAATTGCGACGACCAGATTGACTAAAGCTAAGGTTGAAACTAAAACAAAGATTGCTCTCCAGCCGATCCAATCGATTAAAACACCTGACAAAGTTGGGCCTATCATCGGTGCAAAACCGATTATCAATGTGATAATTCCCATTGCGGAACCACGATTTTCTTTTGGTATAACCACCAGAATTATACTAGTTACCATAGGCATCATAAAACCTGTTGCACTCGCTTGAATAATTCTTGAAGCCAACAAAATTGGGAATGTTGGAGCGATGGCGCCCAACAAGCTACCGAAGGCAAAAATGCCAAGCCCTGAGAGAAATAGCTTTTTGTTGTTGAAGCGTCCCATTAAAAACGCTGCTGTTGGAATGATGACAGCTTCTGTGAGAGAATATCCAGAAGTTAGCCATTGGACAGTGTTTTGGTCGACATTCATCTCAATCATTATTGTTTTAAGTGCAGGTGTCAGCAGTGTCATGTTTAACACAACTATAAATGCACCAGATAAAAGCGTGATTAGCTCAATCACTTTGTTCTTTGGAAGACCAATTCCCATATTTAACTCCTTAATATATGATATTTATCAATTGATATTTCTCAAGTAAAATTATAGAAGATATATGATAAAAGTCAACTATCATTTATAATTAAGTCAAAAGGAGTAGATTTGATGGCGAGCTTATGAACAAAAAGAACAGCAACAATAGATATGAACTAATCGCTCCTGAGGAAGTGATTTTAGGTGCCATGGGCGCATATGAAGCTTTGGCTAAGGCTTCCTCAATGGAGGGTCGCGGTCAATTTTCAAAAATTCAAGCCAATATCATATTCGGGCTTTCTTTTGAAGGTGAGCTGAGTATAGGTGAGATTGCTAAACACCTTGGTGCTTCAAAAGAACATATAACTCGCGTTGTCTCTGACCTTGAAAGCGATGGCATTGTTAGCAAAAGGCGCAATGAGAATAATTTTCGCGAAGTCATTGCTACTCTTACATATAAGGGTGAGAAAATTGCGCTTGATATGCGTAGGGAGTGCGTTGAATCGCTAGAAACTCATCTTTGTCTATTGTCAGAAGCGGAAAGAGAATCTCTTATTTGTGCATCTAAAGAGGCACTAGATATTCTAGATAAAATTGATTGTTAACTTCTGCGACTATTGGAGTTGCAAAATGGAGCGGATGACGGGAATCGAACCCGCGTCACGAGCTTGGAAGGCTCGGGTTCTACCATTGAACCACATCCGCATCTTCGAAATGGTCGGGACGACAGGATTCGAACCTGCGACATCTTGTTCCCAAAACAAGCGCGCTACCAAACTGCGCCACGTCCCGAACGCGAACTACTATATTATCACATAATCAACACTGCTATCATATAAATATTTTTAGGTTATAATGACTGAGATATTTGTGTCATTTTACATCCAATGAAAGCAGGAATTATGGAAATCTCTGATCAATTAAGTGTGATAGTTGAGCAAGCAATCAAAGATGCGATTGAATGTGGCGAGTTGCCAATTGAGGGTGAAATCCCCGCACCAGCACTTGAGAGACCAAGAGATAAAAGTAATGGAGATTGGGCATCGACCGTGGCGATGCGTTCAGCTAAACTTGCCAAAAAGGCGCCAGCTCAAATAGCTGAGATCATCTTGAATCACATTCCTGAAAATGACATCATTGAATCGACAAACGTGGCAGGACCTGGCTTTATCAATTTCAAGCTTAAGGATGCTACCCTACAAAATGTTGTTAGGCAAGTGCGCGAACAAGGTCAAGATTATGGCAAGGGAACTCTTGATACACCAATAAAAGTCAATCTTGAATATGTTTCAGCAAATCCAACAGGACCGATGCATGTTGGTCATGGCAGATGGGCAGCGCTTGGAGATAGCATAGCAAGAGTGATGCGTCATGCTGGATATGATGTCTTTGAGGAGTTCTACATCAACGACCATGGCGTACAAATGGATGTTTTTGGCAATTCCGTTTCTGTGAGATATATGCAACTTTTAGGTCATGATGTCGAGATGCCAGAGAATTGCTATGGCGGAGGATACGTTAAAGATATCGCTCAAAAGATCATAGACGATGAGGGAAATAAATATGAGAGTTTCTCTGAGCAAGAGCGAATGGAGGCTTTCAGAGAAATTGCTTACGGTATGATGCTCGAAGATCAAAGGGATATATGTACGCAATTGGGCACAACTTTTGACAAATGGTTTTCTGAGCGTTCTCTCTATATTGAAGGCGAGGATGGAAAATCGCAAGTTGATCGTGCTCTCGATGCTATGCGCGAGAAAGGTTATATTTTTGAGAAGGATGGAGCAACTTGGTTTAGGTCAACTGCTCTAGGAGACGATAAAGACAGAGTGCTTATCAAACAAGATGGCGAGATGACGTATTTCACAAGTGATGTCGCTTATCACTACGATAAAAAGCAACGCGGTTTCGATCACCTAATTGACCTTTGGGGAGCTGACCATCATGGGTATATAAAAAGATGCGAATGCATGATGGAAGCTTGGGGTTATAAAGGCCAGCTCGAGGTTGTCCTCGGTCAGCTAGTCAATCTTTTTAGAGATGGCGAGGCTGTTCGTATGTCTAAAAGAACTGGCGAGATGGTCACTTTGCGAGAACTCGTTGAAGAGGTCGGAGTAGATGCAACACGCTATACGCTACTTTCAAAATCATCTGACCAAGCGATCGATTTTGACATTGATGTCGCAAAGAAAAAGGACTCAACCAACCCTGTTTATTATGTTCAATATGCTCACGCTCGCATTTGTTCAATTTTAAGAAATGCTGCAGACGAGCAAAGTGCTCTTAAGAATAAGCAAGGAGAGCTTTCGAGTGACGAGCTTTCAGAGCTTGTCATTCCAGACGAGCTTGATTTAAGCTTGCTAACTCACGAATCAGAGCTTGCGTTGATGCGCAAAATTGATGAGTTTAAAAACTTCATTGCGCTAGCTGCTCGCGATAGAGCGCCATTTAGATGTACTCATTTTGCTGAAGAGCTGGCAGGTTTATTTCACGGATTCTATACGAATTGCAAAGTAATTTCAGAAGATGAAGCCTTGCAAAACGCAAGACTTGCTCTTTGTGATGCAACAAGGCGTGTTTTGGCTCTCAACTTGCAACTTCTGGGAGTTAAAGCTCCTGTTAGCATGTAACTTGCATTTAGCAATCTAGAGGATCAACATAGCGTCGCCGAATGATAGAAATCTGTATTTCTCCTCAATGGCGTGGGCGTAAGCGTCCATAATTTGATCACGCGAAGCAAAAGCGCTGACTAACATCATAAGTGTAGATTTTGGAACATGGAAGTTGGTGATCATAGCGTCTACCACGTTGAACTTGGCACCTGGCATCAAATAAAGCGAAGTAGATGCTCTGTTGCACGAGCTGAGCAGATCGGTTGCGTCTAGTAGATAAGCACTCTCGAGGCTTCTGACAGAGGTAGTGCCTACAGCAATTACACGATTACCACGACTTTTCGTTTCGTTAACAAGTTCTGCTGTTGTTTGAGAGACACTATACGTTTCTGTGTGCATTTTGTGATCTTCAGCATTCTCTTCATCAACAGTACGAAAAGTATCAAGCCCGACTTCTAGGTCCACAGTTGCCCAGCTAATTCCTTTTGACTTGCACTTTTCAATCAGCTCAGGTGTAAAATGCAAGCCAGCAGTTGGTGCCGCGGCACTTCCTTCTCGTTTAGAGTAAACAGTTTGGTACATCTCATCATCGCCGCTATAATCACGAATATAGGGAGGAAGCGGGGTGCGACCTACCTCATGAAACGCCTCATCTAGGCTATTGATCGATGTTGTAAGACGTGCTATTCTCTCACCTTGACCTGCCCAATCGACAATTTCAGCACTTAGGACAACGTTGCCACTTGCATCTTCGAAATCCACGATTGCACCACTGCCAGGTTTAAGGCGCTTGCCAGGTTTAACTAAAACCTCCCAATTGGCTTGCGATGAATTGACGGTGCCTTCGATGACGGGGCGCAAAAGGAACACTTCAGCAACCCCGCCACTGTTGCGTTTTTTGCCTATGAGGCGAGCAGGGATAACTCGAGTTTCATTGGCGACCAAAAGATCGCCAACGTCAAGATAATCAACTACGTCTTTGAAGATTTTGTCGTCGATCGCACCATTTTTTCGATTCAAGACGAGCATACGACACTCGTCTCTTACAAGCGATGGGCACTGCGCGATCAACTCTTCTGGCAAGTCATAATTAAAATCTTCAGTTAACATTTAGTGTTTTCCTTAAATTGTTTGAGCAGCATTTTCTTTCGAGCCTGTTTATCAGCATATTCTTTATTTGATTTGCGCTTTTTATCCAACTCTATCTCTCTAATTTCTTGCGCTTTAGCTTTTCGCTTTCGTATCTCTTTAATTTCATCTTCAGCTTCTTTTTTCGAAAGAAGACAACCGCAATATTTTTGCTTATAAACACCTTCTTCTTTCGCACGATTTTGCGCTTTCCTATAATGCGGTGAGTAATCTTCAAATGCAGACTCAACTCCGCATGTTTTGCAGGCATTGTTCAGCTCTTCTTCGATAGTGTCGATATGTTGGTATGGACTAATCGTGAGCGTTGTGCCTACAGAGTCATATCCATTGTTCTTTGCAAATTCACATGCATGATTCAAGCGCATTTTGTAACACTCGCGACAACGCTCTGGTTTAGCCCCCTTGCAACTTTTGACAACATCTACCCACTCGGCGTTGTCGTAGGTATCCTCGATAAAATCAACGTCGTTTTGCTTCGCCCATTTTTTAATTGCGCTAAGACGTTCATCGTATTCTGCCTTAGGAGCAATATTTGAATTTGAGAAAAATATAGTGGGCTCAACACCACGCTCTCTCAACACTCTCACAGGTTCTAGCGAACATGGTCCACAACATGCGTGAAGCAGCAATTTATTATTTTTAGAAACGTCGCTCAATAAATTATTACTTTGAAGTTCAAGAATTTGAAATGAGGATTTTCTCATTAATAACTCCAAACGGTTGTTGCAATCAACATTTTCTCTATAATATACCACATGCAACTTTTTGAAACACACATAGACGCAACGTCAAATCACGCAAGGGCACTCACTTTTCAGACGGCTCACGGAGTATTTAAGACGCCGATGTTTATGCCAGTTGGCACGTCTGCCACAGTTAAGGGGATCACGCCGCAAGTGTTGCGAGAGCTGAATAGTCAAGTCGTTCTTGCCAACACATATCATCTCTCACAAAGACCTGGAGCTGACTTGGTTGAAGAGGCTGGCGGAATTCATAAATTCATGAATTACGACGGACCGATGCTTACAGATAGTGGCGGATTTCAAGTCTTTAGTTTGGCTGATACTGTCAAGCTTAGTGATGAGGGCGTGCAATTCCAGAGTATCTATGATGGACATCGAGTTTTTTGGACTCCCGAAGACAACATGAAAATTCAGGAGAAGATAGGTGCTGATATCGCAATGCAACTCGATCAATGTCCGCCATATCCTGCTGAAAGACAGTTCGTTGAGCGTGCTGTTGAGCTCTCGTTGCTTTGGGCAAAAAGATGTCTAGCTTCTCACAAACGCGAAGATCAAACACTCTTTGGAATTGTTCAAGGTGGTATGCACCTCGATTTAAGGATGAAGTCGATATATAATTTGCTTGAAATTGAAAGTTGCTCTCAGAGCCAGGGGCGTCGGCGTTTTGGAGGTTTTGGCATTGGCGGATATTCAGTAGGCGAAGATCACGAGGTAATGTTTGAGACCTTAGGAGAAGTTGCTCGAGCTCTACCGCAAGATCGTCCAAGATACCTAATGGGAGTTGGCAACCCTACAACTCTAGTCCGCGCAGTTGGCGAGGGTGTTGATATGTTCGATTGCGTGCTGCCAACACGAACTGCTCGCATGGGGACTGCGTTTTCAAGTTTGGGTCGAATGAATATGCGAAATGCAAAATTTGTTCATGATTTCGCGCCACTCGATCACAAGTGCGAGTGCTATACATGCAAGAATTTCACAAGGTCATACATTCGTCATCTAGTAAAACAAGACGAAATGCTGGGAAGTATTCTTCTTTCGATTCATAACATTCATTTTTTGATAAACTTAATGTACCAAGCAAGATCTGCAATTCTGCAAGGAAGTTATCGCGAATTTCTAGAAAATTGGATGAGTAGTGATGCTTCGAATGATTACTAATCTAAATGTTTTTAAAAGAAAGGGAGTTTAAGGATGAAGAAAATTCGTTTTATGGCGATTTTTTGTACTTTGGTCTGTGTTATCGCACTAGCAGGATGTGGAAGCGGTAGTTCAAGTAATGGTACACAGACTTCAGACACTAGCAAGTCTTCTGCAGAAAAAGTAGAAGCAGTCAGTCAAAAAACAGTATACGTAACACCTCAGTGGTTAAATTCTGCTCTTAATGGAGACCAAAAAGGGTATGAGAATTTGACAGTCCTTGAGGTTGTTTATGACGACAGTGCAAAGAGGGGAACTTACGACGAAGGTCATATCAAGGGTGCAATTTTAGCAGCTGATGTTGACGTCGAGGATGCAGATGGAACAGAAGAGAGACCTTACAACCTTTTGCCTGCAAGTGAGATGGAGAAAAACATCTTGAAGCGCGGTGTTACAAAAGATAGCAAAGTTTTGCTTTATGGAGACGACATCTCTGGCGTTGCTCGCGTTGCTTTTGCATATCTTTGGGCAGGAGTTGGGGATGTAAAAATCCTAAATGGCGGACTTGATGCATGGAAATCTGCAGGTTATGAAACAGAAACGACTTCGAACAGTGCAAAAGCAGCAAGTTCTTTCGGCACTACTATTCCAGCACATCCTGAATATTGGACTAGCATGACTGAGGCCAAGAACAAGCTAACAACGGATTCTAATTTCAAGCTAGTTTCTATAAGAAGCGAGGAAGAGTGGCTCGGTACTTCAAGTGGTTATAGCTACATTGACAGAGCAGGTGAGCCAGAAGGTGCAGTTTGGGGCAAAGGTGCAAAGACTGCCTCTGACGTTGCTGATTTCACCAATAGCGATGGAACTGTAAAAGATCTTGACGGTTTTAAATCAGTTTGGGCTAATTGCGACTTCACTTTAAGCAACCATCTAGCATTTTATTGCGGAACAGGTTGGAGAGCTTGCGTACCATTTTTAGTTCTCTATGAAAATGGATACACAAACATTTCACTCTATGATGGCGGCTGGTACGAGTGGCAAATGTATGGCGACAACCCAGTTCAAGTTGGCGACCCTTCTCAAAGCACTTGCCAGCATACTACAGTAGCTGAGCTTCCTACAGATAAAGCTGCTAAAGAGTAATTTCGGAAATTTACATTTTTGATTGTATTGTGCCTATGAGACGTAGAATTGCAGAAATTGTGCTAGTTTTATTAGCGGCATCTTCGCTAATCGGGCTTGGCATTCTTAATTACTTTGGTACAACTCGCATGGGCATGATACGATGGCTTAATTATCAAAATCGCAACCTTGAGAGTGTCATTAACATTGACATACTCAAGGTTGCACTAGCTGCCATTGCAATCTTACTTGCGTTATATGTTGTTGTTCTATTGTTCAAAAACAAGTCGGTCATTGCTGCTTCTGACTTGATTGCTGTCTTGATTAATTTCATTTGCCTAATAACATTTCTATATATAAGTTTCGCTTTGTCAACAACATTAATGAAAATATATTATTTTGCAATATTGCTTGCCTTTATTGCGACAGTTGCTCTATCAGCAAGAAATCTTATATCTCTTCACGACTCAAAAAACTAATCATTTGAGTGTAATTCACAGACCATCTAACTTCTGTGTTTTTGCTATAATGTAAAATGATTTTTGTAAAATTCGATATTTAATGTATTGAAACGAGGAGATTTTAGATGGAAAGAACAAGAAATTCAAGAGTTTTACTTGGAGTTAGCCTTGCTTTTATCATGGCTTTGGCTCTAATGTTGAGCGGTTGCCAAAGTGACCCTTATGCAGCTAAGGTTAATAATACAGAGATCAAAGAAGCTAAGGTTACAAAGTATATTGAGAGCATAAGAAAGTCTTATGGCTATGAGACAGACAGCGATTGGGCATCTTACTTGAGCTCTTCAAGCTACACACCTGAAACTTTAAGAACACAAGTTCTTGACAACTTCATTGAGCAAGAGATTGTCAAGCAATACGCAAGCGAGAAAGATTGCCTTGCAAGTGACGACGAGATTAATTCAACCGTCAGCAGCATGAAGTCAAATTACAGCAGCGATGATGCTTGGAAGACAGCTCTTGAGGGAGCAGGGTTCTCAGATGAAGACGACTACAAGGCATCTTTGAAATATTCTATGTCTTATCAAAAGCTGCAAGATAAATTCAAAGAAGAGACAACTATTGACGACCAAACTCTTCTAGACAAGCTATCTGACGAGCTAGATACTTATGATGGAGCAAAGAGATCTTCACATATTTTGTTTGCCTCAACAGATACAGACAAAGCTAACGAAGTACTTGCTAGAGCTAAAGCTGGCGAGGATTTCGCAGCTCTTGCAAGTGAGTTTTCAACAGATACGGAAACTGTAAATGACGGCGGCAACGTTGGTTGGGACAAAGCAACGTCTTTGACAACTAATTACAGCAACGCACTTGAGAATTTGGATGTTGATCAAATTAGTGATCTTGTAACTGATAGTGATGGAATTCATATCATCAAGTGCACAGGTACTTTCTCAAAGCCTGCTGAGGTAAACAGCCTTGATCAAGTTCCAAGTGACATGCTAGACGACATCAGGGACAATCTCAAATCAAGCGAATCTTCAACTAAGCTATCTGATTGGATTACAGAGAAAACTGATTCAGCAAATGTTGAGAGAAAAGATATGCCAAGCGACGTTTCTTATAATGTCGACATGAGCAAATATACTTCAACTTCAAGCAGCTCAAGTGACTCGAGCTCATCTGATAGCTCTTCTTCAACAGAGAGTGAAAGCTCAAGCGAATAGTGCTTAAAAGTATGAAATAAAAGTAGAAAAAGCTCGGAATTTTCCGAGCTTTTTTATTGTTACATGTTAAACGTTTGTGGTATTATATAGACGAAAAGGATGTCAAATTTAATATCTGGTTTTAGGAGAACTTTCTTGGGTGTTCATGTTAAAACAAATAGGATAACTGTCTGCATTTTAGCGATGCTAGTTATTTTTTGCTATTTAGCTTTGAATGTTTCAAGTGCACAAGCGAAAGATGAAGCGACTTTAAGTGGCAATGAAATAAGTGTTACTTTGACCACCTCAGGTGGAAGCTCTGCTACATCAGCTACATTGGACAGAAATACATATCACGAAGGCGATGTTGTCTATCTTACATGGAGAGGTGCGGCAGTTGGCAACGATTTCTATATCCCAACGTCAATTACTTATGGTTCAAAAAAATTAAACACCAATGACTTGGTAAGACTTGACACAGCACAAAGTGCCAACAGCGAATATGAAAGAAGAATGGGCAGTGCTGGAACGATGACAGATTACGATTCGCTGAAAGCAAGTCTGCTCAAAGAAAAATCTGTTTCATTAGGACAACTTACTATGTCGACAATTGTAAATGTGGAATTTACACGAGTCACACCAGTGTATAGGATGTATAACATGATTACATCAGAGCATCTTTTTACAACTAACAAAGAGGAGTACGACTCATTTGTTGCTCTGGGAATGAACGATCGCGACACATGGATCGGCGAGGGTATCTCGTGGCTTGCACCATCTAGCGGTACGAAGACTGTTCACCGTCTCTACAATTCTGGGCTTGGTAGAATGGGAAGTTCAAGTCATTATTACACGTCAGATGAAAGTGAGATAAGCAATCTTCTTACTCAAGGATGGAGTGATGACGGAGTAGATAATCAATTTAAAAGCGGTGGATCTGTAGCAATATATACTTGCTACAACGAAGCTTTGGGTAGCGCACATCACTATACTTCAAGTAAGACAGAATGGGAAAGCCTTGCTGCTCATGGGTGGAATTTAGAGGGAGACAAAAACGGCAGCAGCGGTGTTTTTTCTGGAATTATGGCTACAAGCTGGAGTTATTCAGGCAATTATTACATAGTCGAACATAAGATAGACGGTATAGTTATTGATACTCAATTTGTTTCTGGAAAGCTTGGCGAGAGAACTGCAGCTAAGGGGCTCTCGTATCCAGGATATGAAGCATATTCAGCTTCGGTTGCAACTATTGCATCTGACAACTCAACAACCGTTCAAATTGCCTATAAAAGAAATGTTTATGAAGTAACGTTCGATGGAAATGGGCAAAGCCTAGAAGTCGCAGATCAAAGTGTTGAGTATGGTGGCATAATAGAGGATCCAGGCAAGCAAAATGTCGGCGGGTACGTCTTTGAAGGTTGGTACTTTGACAGTGACGGAACTAAGCCTTTCAATTTTGACAACGACACAATGCCAGCGGGAGATCTTCGTCTTTATGCAAAATGGTCAGAAAATAAACTTGTTAGATACGTTGTTTTGCACAGGTATCAAAAAACAGATGGTCTTTATCCAGAGCTAGACGCAAATGGAAACCCTGAAGAAGGCATTGAATATGAGTATAAGTATGGAACGATAGGTACGACTACTAATGAAGTGGCAAGAAAAACTTCAGGTTTTAACCGTGCTACCGTCTTCCAAAGAACTTTGGTGGAAAACACATCTTCTCTTAATCCAGACACAGGCTGGCCAGATTTAAATCCTGATACTCAATTGCCTGATAATTGGGTTGATATAAGATACGAGAGAAATAAGCATAATCTCACATTTGATCTAAACGGTCATGGAGTATTTGGAAACCTTGACGTTGATGCTGGATATGTTGTTAAAAACGACAAGGCGACAATCGAGCTTATGCAGGGTCAAACTATTGAATCAATTGTGCCTTCAGATGTAAATTATAATTTTGCAGGTTGGTACACGGACGCTGCTTGCCAGCATCATTGGGGTCACGGTGGTGATGGTTCGAGAGACATGCCAGATAGCGACATGACACTTTATGCATGTTGGACATTGGGCAAGGTCTATCAGTTAACATTTGAGACAAATGGTGCTGACGGTGGCAATTTCTACCCCTATGAAGTGGCGCAAGGCACAACGCCTCAAAGACCAGATCCTGACCCTACACGCAACGGGTATGTTTTTAAGGGTTGGTATAAAGACAAGGACCTCACTGAAGAGTTCAACTTTGATACCGTAATTAACGCAAATACAACGATATATGCAAAATGGGAACCTAAGTCAGATACATCTTATGTAGTTGTTCACAAAAAGCAAAACTTGGATGGAACATATACCAACGCAGAGACTGAGAGCGAAACGAGAGTTGGTACAACTGGTGCTCTCACGCTGGCTAGTGCCTCAAAGAATTGGGTAGGATTTTCGGCAGTTTTGCCTATTGAGCAAAAGGAAATCGCGGGCGATGAAAGTACTGTAGTTGAGATCCTCTATTCAAGAAACGTTCACAATATTTATTTCGAAACAAATGGACAGCCAGTCGATTTTCCAACTATAAGTGCTATGTATGGATCAAAGATAACACAGCCGACTACGGAGCCTATCGTCAATGGGTTTACTTTTTCTGGCTGGTATAGCGATTCAGATTGTAAAAATGCTTTCGCATTTGGAGAAGTGTTAATGCCTGACAGCGACGTTAAGCTTTATGCAAAATGGACGTTGACATCAGATTTTTGGCTGGCTCCGTCCTCCAGAATCACAACTGGAAATACAGCGCAGACAGCTAATGTTGAAAATCCTAATTATAGAGGAGCTGAGCGTGGTATATTGAAGCTAGAAAGTGAGCTTTTAGACGATGCTGCTACACTTGCTGCTGGTTCATCTTCGCCTGCATATGAGAGGGTATATAAGCAATATAGCGAATACATGGAAAAAGATAATTACCATCTATATGTCAAGTGGAATGGTGACACCACAGATTCTAGCGGGGAAGAGCAAAGCGAAAACGGATACGTTGAATTTAGGATAATCGATGTCGGTCAGCACGATGGAGACGGTTCAGGTCTAACATTTCAGGCGATCCACAGTTTGCCTAAGTCTTACGTTATGAATGAAGCGGCTTCAAATGTTTGGGGCTGGGACCGCAGCAATCTATCGAGTAGAAAACTTTGGTTTGGCACGACTACTCAAGGTGTAGTTTATAACACAGGCGAGATAGCAGGATCGTTCGAGCATGGTTTTTTGAGTGCGATAAAGCCAGTTGTAAAAACAACATCAGCTGGAGGGGAGTCAACCTCAATCAGATATACTGAATTTGGCTTTTGGTTGCTTTCCTACAAAGAGATAACTGGAACAAACCAAAGCTTTGTATCTCAAGAAGGTGTACAATATCCATACTATTCAAACCTTGATATACTTGCCTACGATGACAACCTTGCACTTTACAGATTATCTCGTGCGCAAAACAACCCAGCAGGGCAAAGCACCCTTGCATGGTGGACTCGCTCTCCGACGCTTATTAACTCGACTTCGTTTATAG
>CAVFJE010000048.1:0-3462 GCA_963622845.1 Dialister sp. CAG:486 | reverse complement strand
CCTCATTTGTATATTCAGTATTTGAAATTGCTTCAAAGTTTTTTTGAACAATTGAAGCAAACGCTGAGTTGCTAAGCATCTCACAACAGCCCGCATCTAGTTCAATGTCGACTGAAGTTTCGGTCATAGTTGCAGCACCATGAGCACACTTTTCAATTCTTGAAAGCGTGTCTTTTACGTCTACCATGTGCGGCGCACGGACGTAATACCAAGAGTGGGCCTCAGGTGGAACGATGTTAGGAGCAAATGTGTCGCCATGCGTTGAATAATGAATTCTCGTTCTGTCGATGACGTGCTCTCTTAAGTATTGGACGCCTACGTTCATCAGCTCTACTGCATCGAGTGCGCTTCTGCCATTTTGAGGTGCATATCCAGCGTGAGAACTTACTCCATGGAAGAAAAATCTGCACGAAGCATTTGCTAGAAATGCCTCCTCGAACACCATATTTGCAGCATAAGGATGCCAACAAATTGCGAAGTCGCATCCCTCGAACATCCCATGATGAATCATTTTTACTTTTCCACTAAGAATTTCCTCTTCAGGGCATCCATAAAATCTGATCTCACCCTTAAGACCTTCTTTTTCCATTACATTTTTAATTGCGATTGCGCCGACAGCAGAGCCTGAGCCTAGCATGTTGTGACCGCAACCGTGACCAGCACCTCTCTCCACAATTTCTTTTCTGCATGAGCACACGTCTTGACTGAGACCTGGCAAAGCGTCATATTCTCCAAGAATTGCGATTGTAGGATTGCCGCTACCCCAAGTTGCTTTGAATGCTCTTGGCAACTTTTCGTCTACTTCTATTTCAAATCCATGCTCGCGCATCAAATCCATGTAGTACTTTGAAGAAAAATCTTCTTCGCCACTGATCTCAGGATGCTCCCAGATCGTTCGGCATGTTTTATTATTTATCTCTGCTAAGGCTTCAACCTCGGCAAATATTGCTTGCTTTTCCATATCGAGTCGCCTCTTTTCTTATTCGCTAGACTCTGAGGCAGCAGCGTTATTTGACTTTTTAGAATTGTTCATTGTGGCAATTCCAATTGCGATTGAAACTGCGACGCATCCAAGTGTGCCTAGCCAATTGGAAGCGCCTGGGATGAAGTTTAGCCAGCCCATTCCAATTACAAAGTAAAGAGCGATTGCAAATAGAAGCATAATTGCTGAGTGCGACTTTAATTTCATTCCAAAGTTAACTAAAAGTGCGCCAAACAAAGCAGGCAACAGGTAGTTTAGAGCAGTTTTTACTTCTGCAGGTAGCATCGATAAAACTGACGCACCAAGAATTGCTCCGATTGTTAGAACTGCAACGTTGATGACGATTGATACTGCCATACCTACAGTCGCGATAACAGAGCCTTCTTTAGTGCCAGGTTCGACCCCTGCTGATTGTTGTGCCATAGAAGCACAAGGAATTCTCATGTTAGAGATATTGCCAGACAAAAATGCCATGTAAGTTCCAGCTGAGCCTACAACTGGGAAGTAGGAGATGGGCTCGACGAACCACAAAACTCCAAATGCACTTGCACCAGCGATAAATGCAGTAGGCAAAGCTGCCCAATTAGGCAGAAGGCCAAAGACAACCGCGAGTGCTACCGCGGGGCAAAACGACAGAAGAACTCCAAGATATCCAGTGATCTTACCAATTCTATTGACTTTAGGGATATATTGTTTTTCAAAATATTGTTCTTTATCCATAATAATTACTTCCTATCTTTATCGTGGTGAGACCTTAGACCAACGCCGTAATCACCATTGCAACGACAATTGTGATAGTGAGCGCCCATTCTCTGAGCCACCCAATATTTTTCTTCTCAGCAATGGTGTTAAGTGCGAACATAATTGCAGCACCAAGCACGCAAGCGAGGCAATTGTGCCAAGATGCAACTACTGTTCCTTGAGCAACGTCAGTCAAAATTTGATAGACAGGCTTGATTAAGTGACTTGCACACATCGCACTGAAAACACCGATGATTGCACAGGATGCAATTCGCATAAGCATCCCGGAATTGCCTTTAGTTAGTTTTCCTTCAATTTTGTCCATCTTGTTTGCTGCAAAGGTACCAAATAAAACCCATCCAATTGAGCAAAGAATCATCGTCCAAACTGCCATTGTAAGAGCTTCGCCGGTCATCGTGTCGGTTCCTAGAGTGACACCGACTGAACTTGTGCCCAGACCCGCTGCAATCGATTCGAACATGACTGAGCCGATCATCGACAAGCGCATCCAGCCTACTGGTGCACCAACCGTGACTAGCAAAGACAGCATGCCACTTAGCACTACGATTGATGGACCAATTGATGTGATAGCTGCACTTTTGATAGCTTTCTTGACATCCTCCTCGGGGATCTCAAGGTCGGTCGCTGCTTTCCTTGCCTTCATCAAGAACAAAACAGCTTGCACAACTACGAAAATTACTGGGATCGCACAAGCCACCCATAAAACGGGGCTATTCGCGATTGACATAGCATCCATAATTCCCTCCTTCTTTTTTACAAGATATTAAATATGGACAATATCAATAGATATGCTACGTCGCCCCTTTCGTTAATTCAATAAAGAAATTTGTACATTTCAAAATTATTTTTCAAAAATGATGAAAATTTCTTTCAAATACATTCCCAAATAAGAAATTATTTTCAATATTCGATTACAAACTTAATGTGGTGTGGTGAAAGAGATATGATATTAAGCATGACAAGGGTGTTTACAAAACAAAATGTTGCAGTCTACAATCTTTTGCAATCGAAAGAAGAATATTTCCCTAAACGCAAGTATGTTCAAAACGATCTCGATGATGATTCAGAGATAATGGCGATTGTTTATGATGAGCTCGTAAGAAATCATCCCAAATTATCTGAGAAGCCGTCGCTTTCTGAAGTACCAGTTTGGGTTGCATTTTCACGCGAATCAACTATGCAAGCGGAAGAGGGTTTTGTTATATTCGAACTCGAGGTTCCAGCAACACAAATTACGAAGGTCAATATAGCTAAATGGGGACAAATGCTCAATTATGGCTATATTGCCTCCAATGAGGAGGACTTGAATCGACATCGTAAACTTATGGAGCAATATGGTGTTGACGACGCAAGTGCTGTTATGAGTAATTTCTACCCTATGCTAAAAAAAGAGATTTTAGATAGCTGGTCTCGGCTTTTTGACGATGAGGTTAGTTTAGGAAGCGACGCGTCCTATGGCATCTTGTGGTCAATTAAACGCGAATGGATAATTAAAGTTGACCTTTAGGGACGATTTAAAACCATTTCGATATGCATAACGCCAGCATCATTAAAGGGCTCAGACGTTTGAACGAAACCAAGCTTTTCATAAAAACCTTGTGCTTGTACTTGAGCTTCTATCTTTATTGAATCTTGGTTTAAATCGTTGAAAATATAATCTATGCAAGTATTTACAATTTGTGTCCCGAGCCCTGATCTTCTTTTGCGAGATATTATTC
>CAVFJE010000047.1:1255-4424 GCA_963622845.1 Dialister sp. CAG:486 | reverse complement strand
GCACTGCACTTGCATCTTCTTTTGCAACAGCAATTGATGGTTTACCCTTCTCTAAATTTGAAATTCTCTCTGCCAGAGCCTCTAGGCTAAGTTCTACATTTGAATTTATTAAACGAGTTAACAACAATTCAAATTCTAATCTTTGGTTGTTAGCTCTTTTGATGGCCGACATATTCGACGCGATTGTGCTTAAATAATAGACAACCCTCTCAACAGACAATTTTTCTGCTTCGCTCTCAATTTGAGATTTCTCAGATTCAGAGACATTGAGTGCAACATCACAATTTGTCAACTTGCAAATATAGATATCTCGGATGCGTTTCGCCAAATCGTCGATAAATAGTCCCAGGTCAGCACCACTTTCGATGTAGCGATCAACAAACTCGAACGCACTTGCAATGTTGCAATCGATGAGCGCTGATACTATCTCTGCCGTATCAGATGCATCCACTATGCCAAGAATGTCTTGAGCTACTTGTAGCGAAATTGAACCATCGCCATAAGCAATAATTTGTTCCAAAGAAGTCAATGCATCTCGAAGTCCACCATTCGATCTTTGCGCAATCAAATCAAGAGCATCGGTGTGCTCCTCGTATTTAATTCCTTCTAGATCGCAAATTGCACCTAGACGACCGATAAGCTCCTCTGTATTTATAGGTCTAAAGTCAAAGCGTTGGCAACGTGAATGAATTGTGTCTGGAACTTTGTGCGGGTCCGTTGTGCAGAGCACAAACACCACGTGTGGGGGCGGCTCCTCCAAAGTTTTGAGTAGCGCATTAAATGCAGCTGTTGAGAGCATGTGGACCTCGTCAATAATGTAGACCTTGTACTTCCCCGAAGTCGGAGCATAATTAACTCTCGAAATAATCTCATCTCTGACGTTGTCAACACCGGTCCTGCTAGCTGCGTCTAATTCGTAGACATCACTGTGTGTGCTATTGGCAATCGCAATACATTCCTCACATGTTCCATCGGGGTTAGCCGTAGGTCCGCCTTCACAAAGAAGAGCTTTTGCGAGAATGCGAGCCGTTGTTGTCTTTCCTGTGCCTCTCGGTCCACAAAAAAGATATGCGTGTGAAACCTTATTGTTGTGAATTGAGTTTTGCAACGTTTTAATGATATGGTCTTGTCCAACCACATCTGCAAACGTTTTTGGTCGATATTTTCTATAAAGAGATTCTGCCACCCTATTTCATGTAATTTGTCTGTCCAGATCTCAAGTGGACGCAACGCGCACATCAGCGGTCCCTTATGGCTGCTACCTTCCAGTCCTGACCAGGTTCGAAACATATTGCCGCCTTGCGCCCACGTGAAATTAAAGAGCTACTCACTTAGCTTAGAGCCTATATTATAACCCAGATTTTTCATTAATATTTCTTCTAGAGATAAAGACACGTACCAATTAATACAACCAGTGACACAATGAGCCCCAAAACTTCGATTTTTGATAAATTGCCAAATATCTTGTTGTTACTGTCCTCTATCCCCCAACATCTGACGATAAGTGCATCGTTTAAGTCTTGCGATCTTTTGACCATTCTGATAAACAATGGAAGAAGGCAACTTGTATATGATTTAGTGCGCTGAGTGAGCGTTCCATAGTCAAGCCGCGCTCCTCTTGCCCACGCTGAGCTTCTGATTGCATCGAACTCTTGATAGGTTTCAGGAATAAATCGAAGTGCTAAAGTAGCAGTTAACGACAAGTCTTTCACAGGAACTTTGATAAATTTAAGAGGTTTTAGAACCCAATCAAAAAGGTCTGAGAATTCTGTGAACGATATCGTGTTTGCAATTATTAGGGAAAGCCATACCAATAAAACTAAACGCAATGAGAAAAACAGCCCGACATAGAATCGTTCTTCTTGAAAATGAAAAGCTCCATCTGCCCAAATAAAAGTATTGCTAAGAAACGAAAAAAGGGCAAGTATGTAGATAGGAAATGATACTTTTAAGGTTAGGGAGACCAGCTTGCGCAAGGACTTTGCATTTTTGCTTAAATCGAAATAGAAAAGCGAAAAGATTAATAAAACGAAGTAGATTGCATAAACGGAAAGGGCGACCAAATTTTCTAAAAAACACAAACCAACAGAGAATATGAGCATAATAAAAAACTTCGAGCGAACATCAATCTTGTGCTCACTCGAAGTCCTTGTAATCTCGTTGTTAGAAAAAGTTAAGATCTATTCCTCTTCCTTTTTCTCTTCCTCAGAAGCCTCTTCTTGCCCCTCTTCTTCTTGAGCTGACTCTTCAGCCTCTTCGCTAGCAGCTTCCTCTTCAGCCTCAACTTCTGGAGCTGCCTCTTGCTCTTCTTTAGCCTCTTCAGAGCTTTCAGCCTCAACAGTTTCTTTTTCTTCTACCTCTTGATCTGCCTTCTCCGAAACTTCTTCTGTAGCTTCAACTGGGGCAGCCTTCTTCTCAGTAGCTTTCTTAGGCTCAGCTTTCTTCTTTTTCTTCTTTGGAACACTCTCGGTAATAAGCTCCATGATAACCATCTTAGCGTTGTCGCCCTTGCGGTTACCGAGCTTAGTTATACGAGTGTATCCACCATTTCTGTCAGCAAACATGCCTTGCTCGACCTTCTCGAAAATCTCTCTTACCAAAGCAGAGTCGTTTCCAAGAGCTGCCATAGCAAGTCTTCTTGAATGCAAATCGCCTCTCTTTGCCCAAGTAATAATCTTGTCAACATCGCCACGAATCTCTTTAGCACGAGACTCGATTGTCTTGATGCGGTCATTCAAGAAAAGTGCCGAGACAAGCGACCTCTTCATCGCTTTAGTGTGACTATAATCAGTCCCAAGTTTGCGTCCTTTATAGTTGTGTCTCATTTCTCTTTACTTTCTCTTACTCTTCTATTCTTACTTATAATCTGGTATTCTGCTCGTCTGTTTACTCATGGTCAGAGCGTAAGCTCAAGCCCATATCAGTGAGCTTATCTTTAATCTCTTCAATTGACTTAACACCAAAGTTGCGTATATTCGCCAAATCGTTTTCGCTAAGCTGAACGAGGTCTCTGACTGTCTCGATGCTCTCTCTCTTAAGACAGTTGTAAGAGCGTACTGTCAAATCCATGTCATCGATTGTCTTATTCAAATCTTCGTTCTCTGGCTCTTCCTTGTTTTCAAAGATAGTAGGGATTTCTGCCTCATCTTCTCCGTGATCGCCAAATGCT
>CAVFJE010000047.1:381-1245 GCA_963622845.1 Dialister sp. CAG:486 | reverse complement strand
CTAAGAACGCTTGCATATATTGCATAACGATGTTAGCTGCTTCACGAATCGCCTCTAGTGGCTCCATTGAACCATTAGTTTCAACTTCTAGCACTAGCTTGTCATAGTCGTTTCTCTGTCCAACACGAGTGCTATCAACGTGCATTGTACATCTGCGAACAGGACTATAGAGCGAATCTATAGCGATAACGCCAATTGGATCTGTAGTCTTTTGATTTTCTTTTGAGTAGACGTTGCCTCTGCCGACTTCAATGTTAATCTCCATCGTTAAGTTTCCGCCCTCAGCAACTGTAGCAATAACATGCTCAGGATTTACAAGAGTGAATTGAGATGGAACAGCTAGGTCAGCACCAGTTACAGTTGCTGGACCATCAACGTTCAATGATGCAGTAGCCTCTTTAACTTCTTGCGAGTTATTCGAAAAAACAAGACCCTTTACATTTAGAACGATGTCTGTAACATCCTCGATTACGCCCTCTGCACTTGAAAACTCATGGTCAACGCCCTCTATTCTTACTGAAGTTGCACGACTTCCAGTGAGTGAAGAAAGCAGCACACGACGCATAGAATTGCCGAGCGTATTGCCATATCCGCGCTCTAGTGGCTCAACAATAAAGCGAGCAGTTGTGTCATTGATCTCTTCAGTTGTAACAGTTGGCCTCATAAAATCGGTCATATTGTGCGATGCCTCCTAAAAAATAGTTATGCAGATAAACATTTATTACTTTGAATAAAGCTCGACGATGAGCTGCTCGTTGACATCTGCGTCAATCTGATCTCTTGTTGGAAGAGACAGAACGCTTCCTTGCAACTTTTCAATATCAACCTCTAGCCAAGCTGGAACTTGAGAGCGCTCGTTTGAAA
>CAVFJE010000047.1:0-371 GCA_963622845.1 Dialister sp. CAG:486 | reverse complement strand
TGATTTAATAACAAGTAGTTCCTTTGACTTAGGTCTGACAGCAACAACATCTCCTGCTTTAACGCGAATAGAAGGAATGTTTACCTTATTTCCATTTAGTGTGACATGACCATGTGTAGCGATTTGTCTTGCCTCTTTACGAGTGCGAGCAAATCCAAGTCTGAAGATGACATTGTCGAGACGGGTCTCGAGAATAGTCATCAAATTTTCGCCAGTAATTCCAGGCATCGCTTTTGCACGATTAAAATAGCCATGAAATTGCTTCTCCAAAACGCCATAAATAAACTTGACCTTTTGCTTTTCACGAAGCTGCATGCCATATTCTGATTCTTTACGTCGCCTATTTGGCTGGCGATTTGATGATTTAAAGC
>CAVFJE010000046.1:0-3741 GCA_963622845.1 Dialister sp. CAG:486 | reverse complement strand
GTCTAATCTTTTCAACATCAATCGCAATGCGACCATCAATAGAAAGATCTCTCTTCTCGAGATGATCTTTGTCGGTTATTAAAAACTTTGCCTTTGCATCCTCGAGCATGTAATTAAGTCGATCATCTGGGTATTGTTCATCAAAAGGTAGATAGACGCCTCCTACTTTTAGAATTCCAAGTGCTGAAGCAACTATCTCTTTTTGCCTTCCAAACAAAACTGCAACAGAGTCTCCCACCTCAAGACCACGTTCAATGAGATTTAGGGCTATTGCATTGCTTAGCTTGTCGATCTCATCATATGTAAGCCCACCCTGCTCATCAATGACGCAGGGTTTATCAGGAAAGGACGACGCAAAACTACTAAACCGTTCACAGAAGAGCTTCATTTTTTACTTGTGCCAAAATCTCTTCACATATGAGCTGCCACAAATTGGCCATCTAAGACCCAATCTAGAGAGAACTTGTGCGCTATAAGAGACTTTCAGGGCAGCAAGATCAAACTCAACTTCACCGCCGTCTCCTTCATTAGTAGCATAAGCTAAGAAAGGCGCCATCATCTCACTTTTGCTCTCATCATCAAGAGCAGCACTTAGTGCAGAACCAAATTTTTGCCCTTCGACGAATTCGATATTCTCTCCCAGATCATTTAGTGCATCCACAATATCGCCTAAAAGCAGCCTGTGATTATTGCTCAAGTGAAAACAGACGCATTTTTTAGGAGTAATTGCAAGCTTGCACAATGCTTTTGCACAAGTATCTATTGGCGAAAACTCACTTTCACTATCAGCCATCTCATAAGGGATGCAACCAAGTATGCAAAGCCCCTTTAGAGTGTTCATAAAGTTATTGCTCTGTGCGTTTATCTGGAACTTGCCATCAACTTGTCTTGGCGCAAGATTGCCTGCACGAAGAACTTTCGCATTCAAGCAGTTATCAATAATATTTTCATAGATGAGCCGCTCAGCTAAGAATTTCGATCTAACATATTGATTGTCATCATAAACCTGCCCAACATAGAGCATTGTCTCGTCGTAGGTAAAATTCTTGCTCGGCACTCCATTGTAAGGATGACCAAAGACACTTTCCGTTGATACGTGGACTAACCTTGAGCTATGTGAGAGACACCAATCAATGATGTTTCTAACTGAACCTAAGTTATTCTTTTCAATTGAACCGTCCGCAGCAAAATGTTTAACACTAGCTGCACAATTAATAACTGTTGCGTTGTCCACACCAAGCGAAGTCAGCTCCTCTGTTGCGTCACCTACGACAATTGTAATTCTCTTTTTATTGTTCTCAAACCACCCATCTCCAAAATAGAAGTTTGAGATCTCAGCAAGGCGATCACAAGCTTGCCTCCCAGCAATGCTGCGTACTACACAGGTTACGTTATCAACATCTATATCCAGCAGCTCGCGCAACACGTGGCAACCAAGATATCCCGTTGCGCCGAATAGCACTACGTTTTCGAGACTCTGCTTCTCGCCCTTATCAAAAGTTTCGATACAATTGCCCCTTAGAAGTGCGTTAATCCTCGTATAATCATATCCATCTGGTCCTATTACAGGTATGCTCTCTGTAATTGAATTCAACGTTTGACTTTCAAAAGATTGAGAAATTGAGTTGGCTTCATCGCTCATCTCATCACCTAGAAATTGTGCTAATGCTCGTGGTGTAGAATAGTCGAAAATATTTTGATAGACGATATCATAATCAAGCTTATTCGCTGCAACTATAATCTTCATCGCAGTGATAGAACTTCCGCCAAGTTCAAAAAAGTCTGAAGTTGCACCGACCTTTTCAACACCTAGTACCTCGCTAAAAATAGAAGATAGGTCTGTTTCGATTTCGCCTGTTGGCTCGACATATTGGCTCTGCTCAACTTTAGGTTTTGGAAGAGCATTCACGTCTACTTTAGAATTTACAGTTAGAGGTATCTCATCGATCTGTTGCAAGGAAGCTGGCACCATGTACGCTGGTTTTCGCTCTGCTACAAATCTCTTCAAATCATCTATGTCAATATGCTCTTCCGATACTACAAAACCTGCGAGATACTTGCCACCATTGTCAAATGAATAAGCAACAACTGTTGCATCTTTAATGCTAGGAAATTCCCTTAGTGCCGCTTCTACTTCTTTAACTTCAACTCTAAATCCTCTAATTTTGACTTGTCCATCCGAGCGACCTACAAATTCAATGTCACCATTTTCGCGATATCTAACGACGTCTCCTGTATGATACATGCGAAATTCATTGAAAGGACAATTCTCATAAGCCTCTTTAGTTTTATCTGGTCTATTTAGATAACCACGTGTCACTTGAGGACCGCTAACACAAAGTTCTCCAGCTGCTCCAGGTGGCAAGCGATGGTTGGATTTATCAAGAACATATCCAGCAATAGTTTGGAGTGGCTTGCCAATCGGTATGTTTTCTTCCCAAGCTTTTATAGGGAATAGACTAACTCCGCAACAATTTTCCGTTGGACCATAACCGTTTATTATCGTATACGT
This sequence comes from Dialister sp. CAG:486, assembly GCA_963622845.1. Classification (GTDB taxonomy): domain Bacteria; phylum Actinomycetota; class Coriobacteriia; order Coriobacteriales; family Eggerthellaceae; genus CAVFJE01. Next base: position 1,229 of record CAVFJE010000046.1, on the reverse strand, counting down.
AAGTGCACTTGGGTCAAGTGCAGGCAATTTTTCTCCGCCCATAACTAGATATTTGAGCGTATCCATCTTAGGATAATTTTGAACAAAACTCACGCCCACTTGAGTAGTGAGAAGAACTTGTGTCACCTTCATCTCGTTAAAATAATTTGCCAAAAGATCTAAGTTCATCCTAATATCTTCAGGGATAACGACGAGCGTCGCACCATTGAGAAGAGTGCAAAACGTATCAGCCATACAAACATCGAAGCCAAAAGATGCAAAAGATGCAGTTACTCCGTCCCTTTCATAAAAACCTTCTTTGTTTGAACCATATGCGAAAGGAATCATGTTTTTATGCTCAATTTGACATCCCTTAGGCTTTCCTGTTGAACCAGAAGTGTAGAGAATACACATAAGATTATCAGGTGCAATTTCGCTCTCAAGATTAAATTCGCCAAGTTTTTCCTCCTCGATTTCAAGCTCACTGAGAGTCAAAACTTCACCGTCATATTCGTCTACAAGACCACTCAAGTCATCTTGAGCAATTAATAATTTCGCATCGGCATCGTTAACCATAAAATTAAGACGAGAAAGCGGGTAGCTTGAATCAAGGGGTTCATAGGCTGCACCAGATTTAAGAATTGCAAGAGGTAGCAAAAATACATACTCTGATCTGTCTATTAGAGCTGCGACAATAACATCTTTCAAATCACTCATGCCAACAGATCTCTTCAAACGCTCAGAAATACAAAATGCAAGACGGTCGGTCAACGTGTCTAGCTGGGCATACGTGTACGTTTTATCTTTATAGCTAGCTGCAACTTTGTTTGGAAACTCACTTGCTATCTTTCTAAACTTGCTAACCACGCTATCCGACTTACAATAATCAAGTCGCATCGTTTGATTAAAAGAATCAAGCGTGCCTAAATCTTTTTCATCGACCAGACTTATATCTCCAACCTTTTCAAGGCATGTAAGCTGACTCGCAATATTGCCAATAGATTGAGCAAAGCGTTTAGCAAAACTTTCACTAAACAAGGAAGTGTCGTAGTAAACTTGTATTTTTGCCCCCGTGATTTCGTCTCCGAAGATTTGTATAGAGATAGGCAATTTTGCACGATCTGCGCCTAAGTCTTCGCACTCAAGAGTGCCACCATCTGTTGCATACTCCTCTAAAACTCCAACTTGATAAGCGAAAGATATTTGAGGCTTGAAATCGTATCTTTGGGCAATTTGTGCAAAGGGGTGCT